>CAYZSM010000001.1:0-17909 GCA_964481105.1 uncultured Candidatus Saccharibacteria bacterium
GGCAATCCCGCTTGCAGCATTTTGGCCAGATTTGCCGCCTTGCCGCCCACTTTGGAGTGATCGGCGACAGAAATTTCGCTGAAAGCCAGCAAGGGTTTATTCATCAGCGTCTCGAAATACTGGCTCGGCTGGCAGGCAAAGTTCCCGGCGAACTGCCTGGACACGTTGGTAGTATTCCTTAAAGTTAGCTTCTGATTTGTGAAGACGGTAATAGCCTTCTGCGCCCCGATAAAGCGAGCAATCAAAAACATCAACATCTTTCACCAGCTCAATGTAGGGATTATCGGAATATATCTCTTTTTCACTGTGGTGAGCAATGGCACTGACGATAGCTTTAACTTGTTCCTTCGAGAAACCACCAACTTCTTCCAATATTTTTTTGGCCAGCGGTGCTCCATGAACAGCGTGACCGCCATATTTGCCTTCGACAATTACATATATATCGTGCAATAAGGCTGCTGTTTCGCTAATTGTTACGTCGAGACCTCTCTTTTGAGCCAAGATGCGGGCAATCTGGCAACAACCAGCCGAATGCTTCAATTCCCAGATAATCGAGCTCTCACGCTTATCATTGGGTAAATTGGAAGATAGCAATAACTCCGCGACTCGACGTTCGACTTTTTCGGCCGATGTCATAGAATCGCCCTTATAATGGTGGAAATCTCTCGGGTTACTCATAATTATTACGCATTATAGACTGCAAACTCATAAATCCTAAGTTTGCGTAAAGCCGCTATAGCCGACTACAGCGTGTTCGGAAACCTTAATTGACTCTACAGCTAGCTGATGTCGACGATTTTGTAGGCGGTGGTGTCGCTGGGGGTGGTGATGGCGACGGTTTCGCCTTCTTTTTTGCCGAGGAGGGCTTGGCCGATTGGCGATTCGTCGGAAATTTTGCCGTTTAACGGATCGGCTTCGACGGTGCCGACGACTTGAAATTCTTTGGTTTTGCCTTCGGCGCCTTTGAGTTTGACGGTTGAGCCGAGCTGGACTTTGCTGTCGCCGCGCGGTTTCTTGATGATTTCCACATTGTTGAGGATGTTTTCAATCTCGGAAATACGGGCCTCATTGCGCTCTTGTTCGGCGCGAGCAGTCTGGTATTCGGCATTTTCAGCCAGGTCGCCGAGTTCGCGGGCAGTTTTAATAGCGTCGGCAATGCCGGCGCGCTTGGCGGTCAAAGTGTCCATTTCCAGCTGCAGTTCATTGACACCCGTCTGGGTCAATCGAAATAATTTCTTCATCGGTCTTCCCTCCTTCTTTAGGGACCATGCCAACTGCGTAGCCGGCCCTTTGTCTAGTGTCGGCTTTATTATAGCAACGCTTAGCCGTTAATATCCAGTGTTTTGAACAGTTCATGGCGACTAACCTGGCGGGTTTCGCCGCTGGCTCGCGCCTTGAGTTCAAAGTTACCTGCCGCCTGGGTCTTGTCACTGATGACCACACGGTATGGAATGCCGAGCAAGTCGGCGTCGGCGAATTTAGCGCCTGGCCGCGTGTCTCGGTCATCATATAGTACAGCAGTGCCCTGCTGAGTCAAGGCCTCATATAATTCATCGGCGGCAGTGACAACCTCGGGAGCATCACCCAAGCGAGCCAAATAGACCCGCGCCGGCGCCACTGCTTCCGGCCACACCAGACCTTTATCGTCGGCGAAATGCTCGGCCAGCAGACCCATCAGCCGGCTGATACCAATGCCGTAGCAACCCATAATCATTGAGTGACGCTGCCCCTCAGCGTCGGTGTAGTAAACATCCAGGGCATCAGAGTATTTGCTGCCGAGCGGAAAAATATTGCCAACTTCCACCGCCCGCTTTTCAACCAAATCTTCGCGCTTTAAATCAAGTTGCTGCAAAACTTCATCGGTATACACTTCTTTGTTGACGGCCAGGCGGCGCTCTTCGTGGACATAAATGGTGTCTTCGCCGACATGGCTAAGCGTTTGGAATTCGTCGCTGAATTGGCTGAAAATACCGCCGCTGGCGTAGGTGCGATAGGTGATATCCCCAATTCCCAAACGGTCGTACACTTTCATGTAGGCACTCGCTGCTTTTTCATAGAAAGCGTCGTGCTCGGCCTGATCGCGACTAAAAGAATAGAGATCTTTCATCAGGAATTCGCGGCCGCGCATCAGGCCGCTCTTGGCGCGCAGCTCATTGCGAAACTTGCTCTGGATTTGGTAGATATAGATCGGCAAATCCTTGTAGGAATTGGCGAATTCATGCAGCATGTCGGTAATCGGCTCCTCGTGAGTCAGACCCACGCCCAGCTCAGTGCCATTGGCCAGTTTCGTTTTGAACCAATTATCAACTTTGGCATCGTCCCAGCGATCAGTTTTCTCCCAGATATCTTTTGGCTGTAACACGGTCATTTGGACCTCGTTGCCACCAATGGCATCCATTTCCTCGCGGACAATCTGCGCAATATTATCCAGCACGCGCTTGCCGAGCGGTAAATAGGCATAGACACCGGCCATTTCCTTGTGGATGAAACCAGCCTGAATCAGCAGCTGAGCGTTGCGCGCCGTTTCGTCGGCCGGGACGGTTTTGCTGGTTTTGGTAAATAGCTGTGAGCGTCTCACTGTATGTCTCCTCGGTTATGCATTATTGTATCACCCTAGTGCCGGCATCACCGACTAACAGGCGGCGGCAATCAATTGACGAACTGCCAATAATGACATTGATGCCAGCCCTGGCAGCGCGTTCGGCCGCTCGCAGTTTGCTTTTCATGCCACCGGTACCGGATCGGCTGACAATCTCGCAATGATCCAGCATAGCCGCAACGTCATAAACTTTGATTTCACGCCGAACACGACCTCGTTCCTTAAAGCCGTCTATGTTGCTAAGCAGCAGCAGTGTGGTGGCACCGAGAGCAATGGCAGTATGAGCTGCCAGCCAATCATTGTCGGTCTCGGCATCGTTTTCGCCGTGCTGTTTAGCGGCCACGCCTTCTTCGTATTCTGCCATCTCTTCGCTCGCCGCAGCATTATTTTCATTCAACACCACTAAGACGCCCTTACGAGCCGCACTACTAATTCGGGTAATGATCTGCTTACCTTCTGCCGAATCATCAATTTCCTGGTGTGTACCTAGCACTTGGGCGACCAATATCCCGGAGCGGCGGCCAGCGATTCGCCAGTGGCGCATTTGGCGAGCCGTTCCGAGCATTGCCAGTTCATTATCGTCAAATTCCTCGACACGACGCCCAAACGCCAGCACTTCGGCCTTGCCAGCTACTACTGCGCCGGAGGCCACTTCTACGGTATCAAAACCTTCGTGGCGCAAATTTCGATGCTGCATGGCATGAAAATTATGCTTTACCTGGTCAAGGCCGATACCATTGGCGTTCTCACCCGACGAAGAGCCGTGCTTAGTTACTATTATTTCCTTCATTATTTTTCTCCATAAAATTAAAAATCCCCGCGGTGCGGGGGTAGTTTGCTAAAAAAATTAAGTCGTAGCGAATTACACCCCAGAGGGTGTCGGGGGAGTCAAAGCGGTCAGGTAACGTTTCGCGGTCATGGGCAAATTATATCATATTATTTAATACATGTGAATGTGGATCAGTGGTGCAATAAATAGTGCAATGTAGGCAATGCTATTTTTGAGGGCATGCAGTGTCATGGAAGCCCACAGGCCACCGGTTTTTTCGCGCAGATAAATCAGTACCAGACTGAGCACAAAGGTGTCGATCGCCGCAATGTACAGTGGTCCAGCCGGGCCGCCTTCCGGCAAATGGGCGGCCGCAAACAGCGCACTGGTGGCTACCACTGCCCACCCCAGCGGCAAGGCTTTTTTCAGGCTGCTATACAGCAAGCCGCGAACCACAATTTCCTCAGTGAAGGCTGGCAAAATAACCAAGCTGACGAAGGCCATCAGTAGCGGCAACACCTGGGTAACATGATCAAAACCAATTTCCTGTTTTTGGTTAACGTCCAAACCCGGTGCCACGGCAGCAATAATGATTACCGTCAAAATATACAGAATAAAATACGGCGGCACAGCGGCAAAACCATAACCCAGATCACTCCAGCGCGGCCGCCGCAGACCAATTTTGCTAAAACCGGTCGGATAGCGGCGCAAAAACAGATACACTGCCCCGAGTGTTAAGCCTTCGGCAATGACATAGAAAGTGAATTGGCCGTTGACCGAGCTTTGCAGCCAATCGCTGGCTTGGATAGTCGTCCAATGCTGCGTCCAAGGATAGAAAGACACTGCCAGGCCGCCGATAATCTGAGCGGCAAAAAAGATAATCGCCACGAACAAGACCGTCCACCAGGGATGCCAGGGTACGGCTTTAGAACTAGCGGGATGTTCGGGCTGATCGGCGGGATGCTTAGAAGAATCGTTTGACATCGACTATGGTAATCAAAATTATCAGGCCAATTAGTACCAAAAAGCCGCTAGCATTGATGGCTTCTTCCTGTTTGGCGGACAGCGGCCGTTTAACGCTGCGGCTAATCAGCGTCAGCCACAGGCGGCCGCCGTCCAGCGCCGGCACCGGCAAAATATTCATAATCGCTAACGCCAAGGAAATGTAGGCAATAATAAAAAGCATGAATTGGTAGCCTAGGCGGCTGCCGTCTTTGAGCGTCACAAAAATCCCGACTGGGCCGGAAACATCACTGCTGGCCTCAGTTTGACCGTGTTGGCGGGCCTCATGATTGCCGGTCAGACCGCCGGCAATCAAGCCGCCCAGGCCAGCTAAGGCGTGACCTAATCCCTGAAACGTCAGGCCGGTGAGCTGGGCACTTAAGCCAACAGCCACAATTGGCGCCGACCAGGTGGATCGCTGCAAACTGAATTCCCGCGGCGCAATGCCCAAGTATCCCTTCGGTTGACCGCTGCGAACGCTGTCAGCGACTGTTTTGCTAGAACGCAGCGTCGTCATAGCTTCAAAATGATGGCCATCGCGAATGTAAAACAGCTTCACCGTCTTGCCAGCAAAGTTTTTAGTGATTGCTGGCAGCCCGCTGGCCTCGCTGATGGCAACCGGACTGTAACCGGGCACTTCAATATCGGTCAATTCGTCGAGATTGTGGAGTCCGGCCCGCTCCGCCGGCGAACCTGGCTCAATATAACCGACCAATAGCCGGTGGCTGACCGGTTTAGTATCGGCTTTGACGGTAAACTGATTATCGACGAGTTTGGGCATTCCTACTAAAGCCACAATTGTGAACAAAGCTACCGCGACCAGCAGGTTCATGACCACGCCGGCGCCCATGATTTTACTTTTTGCCCACAAACTGGCTGCTCCAAAACTGCCTGGCTCGGTATCGCTATCGTGTTCGCCTTTCAGCTTCACGAAACCACCTAGCGGAATAAGATTAATCGTAAAAATCCAGCCGCCACGCATTTTTCGCTTATATAAACGCGGCGGGAAAAATATCCCGAATTCTTCGACTTCTACGCCGTTACGCCGGGCCAATATGAAGTGTCCGAATTCATGAACGACGACCAGACTAATGAACAGCAACACGCCGATTATCAGTAAAAACATTCCCATTGCCCTCCAGTATAGCAGGGTGTATAGTGAGGCATAAGGGCAATCAAAACCCAAAACTGCAAACAAACAGAGGAAGACACGTGAGCCGGATACATGTACCGGAATTGGCCCAGCAATATAGTCTCGGGGTATTCGCCCTGCTCTTCTTGCTGGTGGGTAGCTCCAGCATCCAAGTTGCCGCTGTTTATCTGTCGGCGCACATTCCGAGCATTGCTTTGCCGGCTAGCGGCTTCCACGTACCGGCCGCTCCAGTGCAAGGCCCGAATATGACGGTGGCCAGCGATCAGTTAGCCGCTACACTGAAACATATCAAAAACCAGCAACTATCGGTGACGTTCGGTGAAAAGACCGTCGCTATCAGTTCGGACGCCATCCAGGGATGGCTGCAAATTGCGGCCGACAAGCACCAACCGGTCAGTTACATCCATGTCAACGACAAGGCTATCAGCGCCACATTGGCGGACGTCGCCAAACCGTTCCTAAAGACACCGTCAAATCAGGTCACAGTTACTCGACCGGATGGCAGCGCCAGCATTATTGCCACCGGTAAAAATGGCGTAACGCTTGGCGACACTACCTCGCTACGGCAGCAAATCACCCAAAACCTGCTTGGCGGCCGCGGCTTGCAGCTGAACGCACCCCTGATAAGTCAGCCCTTCCAGGCAGTCAATGCCAGTTCTATCGATAAATTACTGGAAGTGAATGTCGTGAGTAAGGAAATGTGGGCCTACGACAAAGGCGTACTAACCCGCAGCTTCCCGATCAGCGCCGGCGCCCCATCTACCCCAACGCCAATCGGACAGTTCCAGATTTACCAAAAACTGGCCGTCCAAGACATGCGCGGCTTTAACGCCAACGGCACCAAATATTTTCAACCACACGTTCATTGGATAAGTTACTTTTTGCCAGGCGGCTACGCCGTGCACGGCGTGTACTGGCATCCGCAAAGCTGGTTCGGTGTTAACAATAGCTCGCACGGCTGCGTCGGACTACCCGACGATCAAGCAGAATGGGTTTACAACTGGGCGCCCATCGGCACCACGGTTATTACTCACACCTGATCGCTCTTGTTGGCCGGTTTAACGGGTTATAAGGAAAGAATATCTTGCTCTTTAGCCTTGGCAGCGCTTTCAACCTCACTACGCGTCTTGGTAAGAGCATCGTCAACTTGTTTTTCTAGGCGCTTCGCGTCATCTTCACCAATGGCTTTGTCTTTTTTTAGCTGCGCAATGGCATCCATGGCCTCGTGGCGCACTGCCCGCAACTGAATCATCGCTTCTTCCTGCTTTTGACCGATTTGCTTGGCTAGTTCGCGGCGGCGTTCTTCAGTCAGGGCCGACACTGGCACGCGAATTACTCGGCCATCATCGGAAGGATTCAATCCCAAACTTTGATTATCGCGGATGGCACTGACAATCGCCGTCATATTACCCGGATCAAAGGGCGTAATCTGGATCAGCTGCGCCTCCGGCGCCGTAACGGTCGCCACTTGGATGAGCGGCATCGCCGTGCCGTAGGCCTCCACCGTCACACCGTCCAGCATGGCAGCACTGGCCCGGCCCGTTCGTAAACTTTTTAGCCCGTCCCGAAACCGCTCAGCAGCTTGCTGGAATTTTGCTTCAGCATCAGAAACGGTACTATTCGGATTCATTAGTAGTCATTATAGCGCAATTATTGTTCAGGCTATGCGCTTCTTGCCTGAAGCGCCAACTCTTTTTTTGTTACTGCCCGTTCGCGGCGCAAGGCAACATCAAACGCTTCCTTGTTTGCACTCTTTGCGGAAAGATCACTCCCACTTAAACGTATAATATAGCCACCGGCTTTCTGATGTGCGCGAGCGGCTGATTCCCACATATCAGGAGTGTTGGCGGAGGCATTGTCTATACGAACTCGCTGAGCGAAATTATCACGCATAGCGATCGCTGCCTCTTCTCTATCTTGAGGTGCGCTATTCGGTAACAGCTTAAATATCAAACCAGTAACTTGAGCCGCCCGAACAATATCCATAATATGATCCGGCTCGATGGCCAGCTGGTAGGCTTCAGTTATCATCTCCTTGCGCTCAAGGTCGGTTGACATATCGAAATCGTATCATATAGGTGATTTTGCCGTCCAGTGCCTACAAAGTGTTCCCCTAGGACGCTTAGCTGATTTCGCCCAAGACCAGGCGGGAAAAGCGGCGGACAACAACATTTTCATTCATCAGAGCGGCCTGCTGTTTGACGTGGTCAGCAACGGTTATGTCTGGATTTTTGACGAAAGGCTGGTCGAGTAAACAACGCTCGGCGAAATATTTTTTCAGTTGCCCGTCGACGATTTTGTCGATCATGTCGGCCGGCTTGCCTTCGGCTTGGGTTTTTTCGGTGAATTCAGCGCGAGCTTTGTCGCGGTCTTCAATCGGTACTTCCTCGGCGGAAACATATTGCGGGGCTGAGGCGGCAATATGCATAGCTACATCTTTGACTAGTTCGGCAAAGATCTCACCGCGAGCCACGAAATCGGTCTCGCAGTTTACTTCGACTAATACGCCGATTCGGCCATCGTGGTTATAGCTGCCGATAACGCCGGCGCGAGCTTCGCGCTCGCCACGTTTTTCGGCTTTGGTCAGACCTTTCTTACGCATGGCCGCCAGAGCCTGATCAAAATCGCCGCTGGCTTCTTCCAAAGCGGCTTTGGCATCTGTTAAACCAACGCCAGTTAAATCCTTTAAGCGTTTTACCTCAGCAATATCAACTGCCATGTTTTAGGCCTCCTTTGCTTCTGGTTTGACTTCATTAGCAGTGTCAGTTTCTGAAACAGCAGCGGTGGTGTCAGCTTTTTTGTCGGGAGCATCGGTTTTGTCGGCAACTTTAGCGCCCTGAGCTTTGCCGGCCTGGATAGCTGCCTGAACGTAATCGACAATTAATTGGATGGTCTTGATGGCGTCGTCATTGGCCGGAATAGGATGGGTGACTTGGCTGGGATCGGCATTGGTATCGACGACTGCGACAATGGGAATGTTAAGCTTGTTGGCTTCGCGCACGGCGTTGACGTCGTTGACAATATCAACGACAAAAACCGCTCCCGGGCGGGCGTTTAGCTCTTTTACGCCGCCGTACAGCACATTCATTTGGTCAATTTCTTCTTGGAAGCGCTGCACTTCGAGCTTGTTATACTTGTTAGCCAGTTCGCCGCTAGCCATGCGGTTTTCTAAATCCTGCAGGTGTTTAACCCGCCCGCCAATGGTATTCCAGTTGGTCAACATGCCGCCCAACCAACGTTCAGTAACGTACGGCATGTCGGTTTCCAGCGCCGCTTTTTTGACAATGTCCTGAGCCTGGCGCTTGGTGCCGACCAGCAAAACCTGCTTGCCGGCGGCGGCCGTCTTTGTGAGAAACGCCAACGCCTCGTCGAGGCCTTCCACAGTTTTGGTCAAATCAATAATATGCGTGCCGCCCCGCTTGCTGTGGATGTACGGCGCCATTTTGGGATGCCAACGGTCTGTTTTATGACCGAAGTGCGCTCCGGCTTCCAATAATTTCTTAATATCAACGTCAACCGCCATAGTACGTAGTCCTTTCTCTTCGGTTCGGGTGCCCGCACAGTCCGCTCAAGGTGCCGTGCTAGGAGGATTCTCGTCCCAAACCTGCTTAATTAGTTACCGACCTATAGTAACAGATGAGCTTAAAGATTACAACTCAGAACGAGTGGTTGACCAAAGGCTAACAGATGTGTATACTGAAACGTCTATGAAACAAGGACTGCATCCCGACGATTATCAGTTAGTAGTTTTCGAAGACCTCAACAATGGTTTTCGCTTTTTAACGCGAGCGACTGCCAAAACCGACGAAACTACCAAATGGGAAGACGGTAGCGAATATCCCCTGGTTAAAGTCCACATTACCAGCACCTCGCATCCCTTCTTCACCGGCGAAGAGCGCATTCTAGATATTGAAGGCCGCGTCGACAAGTTCAAAGCCCGGGCTGCCGCTGGTGCCGCGGCAAAAGATAAGCGGGCTGCCGCTGCCGCCAAAGAGTCCAAGCGGACTGCCGCCAAAATCGCCAAAGCCGAAGTTAAAGCCGAAAACACCAAGCCTGACGTCGCTAAAGCCGAACAGTAGCTGCACCGCCGCACCCCGTCTGAATCATATGTATTCAGGCGAATTTTCTTTATACTAACTAGTGGACTATCTATGGATCAAAAAGAACAAATTTTACGCGCTGAACTGGCGGAGCTGGACGCCCAGCTCCAAGACCCGGCGATTTACGGCGACAAAAATTATCCCAAACTCGCTAAGCGCCAGAGCGCCTTGCGCGATATTGTTGATTTATTTGATGAAAAAGCTCGTTTGACTGAGGCACGAGCGGCGGCTGCTGAGCTGCAAAATAGCTCTGACGCCGAAATGCGGCAAATGGCCACAGCCGAGCTCGAGGAATTAACCGCCAAAATTGCTGCCACTGGCGAACGGCTGGTCGAGGCTTTAACTCCTCAGGATCCAAATAACGACCGCGATGTGATTATTGAAATTCGAGCGGCGGCCGGCGGCGATGAGTCCAGCCTGTTCGCCGGTGAACTTTACCGGATGTATGCCCGTTGGGCCGAAAATCACGGCTACAAATTAGAACTTATCAGCGAAAGTCCCAACGAAACCGGCGGTTTTAAGGAAATCGTCTTTAGCCTGCACGGCGCGGAAGCCTATAAAAACCTGAAATTTGAGGCCGGAGTGCACCGCGTGCAACGGGTGCCGGTTACTGAAAGTCAGGGACGGATTCACACCTCAACAGTCACCGTAGCCGTATTGCCGGAGGCTGAAGAAGCCGATATTGAAATCAATCCTGCCGATTTGCGGATTGATGTATATCGCAGTGGCGGTCACGGCGGCCAATCCGTTAATACTACCGACTCAGCGGTGCGCATCACGCACTTGCCGACCGGTTTGGTGGTCTCCAACCAAGATGAAAAATCCCAAATTAAGAATAAGGCCAAGGCGTTGAGTGTGCTGCGCTCCCGCTTGCTGGCCCAAAAAATCGAAGCTGAACAAAAGGAATTATCGGATGCTCGCCTGAAGCTGATCGGCTCCGGTGACCGCAGCGAAAAAATCCGCACCTACAATTTTCCGCAGGACCGCATCACCGATCACCGGGTCGGCTATAGTCGCTCCAATATTCCTGCTGCGTTGTCTGGCGATATCGATGATCTAATAGAAGTCTTACAAAAAACCGAGCACGAGCTGCTTAGTCAGAACTAGTTAGTTATCCTGATGGATTTTTAGAACCGAAGGGTCCTCGGGTGGCTGGTCGGCAGGCGGCTGAGTTTCTGGTAAGGGCGAAGGAGCTGAAGCTGTCTCGACATCGGTAACCGGCTGCGAAGCAGTGGGAGCAGTAGGCAGCGGCGGGAGAGGTGTTCCGGGGGCTACACTTTCATCTTCATGCCAGAAATCCTTAGGATCCAGACTAGCTTGATCAGTCGGATCGACGGCCTTTTCAACAGTTATATCGCCTAAAGCCATCGTTTCACCGGTGGGTAGTTTATCGTCAAATTCGTCGTCATTACTACGCAGGGGGATTAAATCGTCTATTGCTGACATGTTAGTGTTTCTGTTTATCTTAGTAAAATCTATCTTGGACTATAGCAAATTCAGCGCCATTTGTCAAAGCCCTGCCTCGTGTCTCATACTGAAGTTATGACTACTGAGGCCTGGCTGCGTAGTGCCACTAGCCACTTGAGTACGGCCGGTATTGCCACGGCTCGGCTTGATGCGCTGGTGCTGCTGGAAGACTGCCTTGGTGTTGACCGCGCATTATTGCTGGCCCGACCAGACCAAATTTTGGAGACCACGCAAACCGCTAAACTCAAAAAGTTGCTCAAGCGCCGGGCTGTACATGAGCCGCTGGCCTACATTCGCGGTCATAGTGAATTTTATGGACGCAATTTTGTGATCACTCCCGCCGTGTTGGAGCCCCGCCCCGAAACCGAGACAATGATCGACCTTTTGGGCGAGTTATCAGCAACAGGCGAACTGGCTTTTAAGCCGCCAAAAACAGTACAAAACGAAGAACGAACGCTAAAAATAGCTGATATCGGTACTGGCAGCGGCGCAGTGGGAATCACTGCTCAAGTCGAGTTTCCAAAGAGTCAAAAAGTGACTGTAGACCTATTAGAACTTGATCCGAAGGCGCTAGAGATAGCCAAAATTAATGTAGATAAGCATACAACAGGAATTCGGTGCTTGCGCAGTGACTTACTTGCCGGATCTAACCAAAATTATGATGTACTGCTATGCAATCTTCCCTACGTGCCAGATGACTACCCGGTTAACGAAGCCGTACGCTACGAACCCGAAATTGCAGTTTTTGGCGGTCCTGACGGCCTTGATCTGTACCGTAAGCTCTTTCAACAGCTTAAGCATAGACCTCAGAGACCGTTGTTTATTTTATGTGAGGCCCTGCCGGCTCAACACCAAGCCTTACTGGATCTAGCTGCCTCTTGTGGCTACGACTTGTGGCGCACTGAAGGTCTAATTCAAGTTTTTCAGCTAGCGACACCTAATTAACACTTTTAAATTTCCGGCAACTCTAGTAGGCATTTATTGTTGCCTGCTGTCTCCATGAACTAGCCCCATCTTCTGTTCGTTTTTTGATTGTTTTACCCTGCGCTTAAGCACGCCAAGATGAAAATTTTGTTGTTGGGACTACGGGGCCACTGTCAGCGAACACATTTTATTTAGCTGGCAGTTCACCAAGTGTGGCGGAGAGTTGCAAAGTTTTATCGCCGCGCAGCACGGTGAGCTTGATTTTATCGCCGGGCTGATGCTGCGTGAGCAGGCTGATCAAACTATGGGTATGATCGACTTTTGTACCGTCAATTGTGGTAATGATGTCCTGTTCATGGATACCGGCCTTATCGGCCGGGCCGTCTTTGACAATCGACGGGCTAGCCGGATCCTGGGTCGGTGGCACATAGGCACCTTCACTGGTCTTTAGCTTTAAGTCAGTAGCGGCATCCGGTGTCAGTGGTACATAGCGTACGCCCAGATACGGGCGGGCGAATTTTCCATTCTTTAGAACTTGGGAAACCAAGCCGTGTACATCATTAATCGGAATAGCAAAGCCAATATTCTGAGCATCACCGGCCACGGCGGTATTAATGCCGATCACCTCGCCTTTTAGATTGACTAGCGGTCCTCCGGAATTACCTTCGTTAATGGCGGCATCGGTTTGGAACAGATTGTCTAGAGTTTCGGCTGAACCACTATTACCGGAGGGATCACCGGCTAAAACGCTGCGGCCATAGCCGGAAATAATGCCGCTAGTGACAGTGTTCTGAAACTGTCCGAGAGCATTGCCGATAGCCACGACATTGTCACCAACTTCGACAGCTGCTGAATTGCCCAAAGTGGCGGCCTTGAGCTTGTGCCCCTTGGTATCATTAATTTTTAGGAAAGCGACATCCAGGCTATCATTTTCACTCGTTCGGCCAAGTATCGACACGTTTTTTAGTTCAGTGCCGTCACTGAGTGTCACGCTGACGCTACTGGTGCCGATAGGTACGACATGACGGTTCGTCAAAATTACGCCGCTATTGGCAATGATGATTCCAGTACCGGCTCCTTCTAGTGTTTGCGGTCCAGAAAAGTCAAACAAGCCAAAGCTATCCTGCCCGATGCTGGCACTGGTTGGCACGCTGACATTGATGCTCACCACGCTCGGCCCTAAGTGCCCCGCAATTTGGCTGACCAGCTGGCCATGAGGATCGACGCCCTGCTGTGAAGATACCAGACTGTTGCCGTTCGCACCGTGACGCTCCAGCCAAGCACCGCCAGCACCACTGGTCGCGGCAATTATGATAATAACCAGGAGCGCAACAACTCCTTGCAGGCGCCGCCTGCCAGAAGAATCCAGGCGTGGAGCATTGGGAAGTGAGGGTAACGTAAAACTAACGGTGCGTGGCTGACGGCCGGAAGCGTTCAATATACTATATCCTCCCAGGTGTCGCTGCGCTTGATCTTTTGAACCCTCGGTATGCTGCGCCATAGTAAGCCTCCTCTCTTTATATGCGGCGCTGGGAGCCGCGTGCACTCTTAGACGACCTTATCCCCCCAATCAGAAAACGACAAAACGACTAACACAATGGCGACCATAATAAAGATGAACTGTCGCCGCACGCCCTGACTTAAGCGATCAGTGTGATCGAGATAATACAGTACCGCCAACCCATATCCCAGTGTGCTTAACAGCAGGGTTGGTTGGGCGACGCCATGGTAAAACAGCAGCCAGTGTCCGAGCAGCCACGCCAAAGCGGCGCCAAAATAGCCCCAAATATAGGCCAGCATTCGGGCATAGGGCTCATCGAAGGTATCCAGGAAATGACGAGCCGCCAAAAAACAGAACAGGCCGCTGAGTATCGTAATTCCAAATAATGGACCGCTGCGCCAGGTCAGATACAGTGCGCTTAAAGCGGCCAGTTGTCCAATAAACGCCTGGAGCGTGATCATCGGGATTCCGGAACGCGGCTTAATGAATACCAGCCACACTCCGTACAGCGCCGCCCAAGTAGTTTGAGCAAGTAAGCTGTCGCTATGCCACATAAACGCCACAATCGACAATCCGACCATCAAATCAATAGCATTGGCCCGAATATTGGAAGCCCAAAACCGCGGTTTGACGGCCAGCATTCGCCACTTGCTCAGAATAATAATGGTCAGGGCTGGTACTAAAAACCCTTTTCGAACCAGCACAAACACTGCCACCGGCAAGACCAACACCAATCCCAGGTGCAGAAAATGCGCGATGCCGTTTGTAGGTTTAAGGGTGCGTGGAATTAATCTGGTCACTACCTAATATGATAACAAATTCGGCGCCATTTGTGGGGATTAGGTCGTCAGGCATTTTGTCAGCGGCGCTCAGACCAAAACGCTGTTCCAAATAGTGCTTGGTGTACTTACTCTTGCCGTGGCCAAGATCCACGAGCGCGGTCTGGGTCCAGCCACTATTCGGGGTATTGCCCATGCCACTGATGTTGTAGCCATAGGATTTGAGTTCATCGCCTTTGGTCGTAGCCAGGCCGGAGGTAGTCGTGCCATTCAGCACCAGCACTTTGGCATGTTCGCGTACTAGATAGGGGTCCACCAGCTGAGCACGGACATAATTACGAATATCGTTATAGTTAAATAATCCGGTCTTTGGCAGCACAATCGACTGTCCGTTAATATTACCGGTGGTAACCAGCGGCTTGGCTGGATCGGCTAAGCTCAGCGAAGTAGTGTGCGTGTCACTAATGTCTTTGGTTAATGCATACAGGCGCTGAGCATTTTTCAGGGATAGATCGGTTTGGACGTTATCACCGAAGGCATTGAGCAAACCAGATATTTTCACCGGATTGCTGAGAGTGCCCAAGCTGACAACTCGGCTCTTCAAGGCTACCAGCATTGCCCGCTGGCGTTCCGCCCGTGCAAAATCACTGCTGGTTTCGCGAGAACGAACATATATGAGTGCGTGTTTGCCGTCAAAGGTTTGCGGCCCGGCATGAGCCAAAATCGGGTCGTTGCCATTTTCCCAGGCCATGGTCGGATCGACAAGGTCAGACGGCACACTAATGTTCACACCGCCGACAGTATCGACAGCCTGCTGGAAAGCCTGGAAGTTAACAATGACGTTGTAGTTGATTTCCAAGCCCAGCACGTCCTGGACAGTCTGATCCACCAGATCGAAGCCCGCGGCAATTGCCTTGGGATCGGTGCTGCCATTGATGTTTTTGCCGAGATACTTAAAGACACCAGTTTGCCAGGCAGCGTTCAGTTTCATAACGCCATGGTTTGGTACGGTTACCCAGAGATCGCGCGGCAGACTAAGCAGTGTGGAGGTGTGATTTACGGGATCAATACTAGCTACCATCAGGGTATCAGTCAGATCAGGGGCGCTGTGATTACCGCCACCACGGCCAAGCAGCAGGACATTCACCCGACCGCTGCCCTCACCTTTGAGTAAGTCCGGATTAACTTGTGGCTTGAGGGCCTCGGCAGTGCCGGCGCCGCCCTTGAACACTTTGTTGGCCTTATTATAGCCCTGACTGAACAGTAGTCCGCCCATGGTAATCACCATGATCATCGCCACAGCCATACCTCGGAACGCCCACAGGCGGACTCTTGACCAGCGGGCATTTTCATAGATTGTCTTGAGGCGCGAAGGACTAGCCTCTCCCGGCAAACTCATATCAATCGTCAACGGCCGGCGCGGATGAGGCTGGGCTACTGGAGTAGCAGACTGGAACACCGGCACGCTTGCTGATTTGGTTTCAACAGGCAGAACTGGCGACACTGGAGGTTCAGATCGAGCAAATGTCGTGACTGGTACTAATACCGACGGCGTAGGCTCAGATATTGGCCGCGGTCGATGAACGGCTTTCATTTCAAAGGAAGTACCGCGCGGCCGTGGCGCCATTGGCGCGGCCGGCCGGGAGCGCCAGCGCTGATCCATGTTGCTGGCGTCAATCCGCGGCAAACTGGTGCCACCCGGCTGCTGGCGATGAATCGGCGGACGTGCACTATAAGCCTTCGGCACGGGTTGGGAATTTCCAAAGGGTGTTTGTGTTGTTTGGCCAGTTATTTGTGTTTCAGGCCGTCTGTTTCTCAACGGTTCCATCTCTAGTACAGGCCTAGTATATTCCCATTATGTTTATATGTAAAGCCCCCTTAGGAGCTATGCTATAGTAAGAGCTTGTATGGATGATCACAGCCCGACTACTAACCCCGTGTCAACCTCTTCAGACGACTCTGAAAAGGAACGTTCCGGCTGGCATGAACTGTTTTCGACCCTGGGCATTTTGCTGACCGCACTACTGGTAGCGCTCTTCATTATCGCCTTTGTCTTCCGTTCCTATCAGGTGGACGGTCCCAGCATGGAAACCACCCTGCATAACACCGACAAACTCATTATTTGGAAAGTTCCCCGCTCCTGGGCCAGCCTGACAAAACATCCCTACATTCCGAAGCGTGGTGACGTGATTGTGTTTACCGAGAGCGGCCTCAGCCAGTTCGGCCAGGAAGATAATAAGCAGCTGATTAAGCGCGTCATCGGCTTGCCCGGCGAACGAGTGGTCGTCGGCAACGGCCGCTACATGATCTACAACCAGCAGCACCCCAATGGTTTCAATCCGGACGCCACCCTGGCCTACGGCAAAAATATTCCGGCCACTTCCGGGAATGCCACATACGTTTTAGGTGCCAAACAAATCTTTGTATCCGGTGATAATCGGCCGGATTCGCTGGATTCGCGCACTTTTGGACCAATCAGCGCCAATCAAATCGTTGGAAAACTGGTCCTGCGGGTTTTCCCCATTTCCCAGGCCAAAGTTTTCTAAAGAGTCTGGTATTATTCTTATTATATGAAAGAGACACCAAAGCGGGGCCTGGGTCGAGGGTTTGAAGCCCTAATTTCCAGTGACTTCGATAAAAGCCTGTTGCTAACACCGGCCGATCGGATTGAAAACATTGCTCTGGAACAATTGCAGCCCAGCCCCTACCAGCCGCGTCGCCACTTCGACGAAACAGCGTTAGCCGAACTAGCCGAATCCCTAAAACGTCATGGTGTGATCCAGCCGCTGGTAGTAACACCGCTGAAAAATGGCCGCTATACCCTCATCGCCGGCGAACGTCGTTGGCGCGCCGCCCAAATTGCCGGCCTGCCGAGTGTACCAGCAATCATCCGCACCACTCAGGAACTGGAGCAGCTGGAAATTGCCCTGATTGAAAACGTTCAGCGCGTCGATTTAAGTCCGCTGGAACAAGCCGTCAGCATTGAGCGGCTGCACGAGCAATTTTCCCTGTCATACGACGAAATTGCCAAGCGGCTCGGCAAGGCCAATTCCACCGTTAACAACACCGTGCGTTTGCTGCGCCTGCCGGAAGCCGCCCGTGATGCACTGGCCGCCGGCAAAATCAGCGAAGGTCACTCCCGGTCTATTTTAGCTCTCAAAGGCGACGACGAACGCCAGGCCTATTTGCTAAAAACCATCATTGAACAGGGGTGGAGCGTCCGTCAGGCCGAGCGTTTCGTCACCAGCGTCAAAGCCGGTGTGCGCGAGGTCAAGCAAGCCCATGCCCGCACCGAGACTGAAA
Source organism: uncultured Candidatus Saccharibacteria bacterium (assembly GCA_964481105.1). GTDB lineage: Bacteria > Patescibacteriota > Saccharimonadia > Saccharimonadales > UBA4665 > CAYMUN01. Next base: position 17,598 of record CAYZSM010000001.1, read on the forward strand.
CTCCCCTCACTAAAAAACTCACTAAAAAACTCGGCACGCCAGTCAGCATCCGCCGGACCGCTAAAGGCGGCAAACTAGAAATCGCCTTCACCTCCGACCAGGAACTCGAAAAAATTATTCAGTTGTTTGATTAGCGTTTCAAGTTTCAAGAAACGCGGGCACGGACTTCACGCGCCAAAGCTTTGTAGGCCCGGGCGCCTTTGCTCCAGCGATCATGTTCGTAAATTGTCCGGCCATAGCTGGGCGCTTCCGCTAGTCGAACATTGCGTGGGATGATCGTCTTGAACAGTTTATCACCGAAGTAATTTTGCA
>CAYZSM010000002.1:0-14172 GCA_964481105.1 uncultured Candidatus Saccharibacteria bacterium
GGAGCTAGTGAGCTTCGGCTCGTGGAGGTTCAAGTCCTCTCATCCGCACCAGCAGGAAAAGCATAAACTTTATAACTACAATATAATATTGACTTTATAGACAGTTTCAACTACTATAATCTTTAAGTGGGCCGATTATTATAGAAGGTAGGTATAAAGTTATGGCTGAGCGTCCAGGTGATCCGACGACACAACTCCATGGAATTGATGATGCGCCAACGAAGGTTAACTTAAGGTCTCATGCTGAGCAGTCATCAAGTGTTCCGCGTAGCTATGCTGCCCAGCGGGTAGAGCGAAGCAGAAGTGGGCGTAAGTGGTTAGCTGTTGGTATGGCGGGTATAGCTTTAGGTGGCGGCGTAGGTGTTAGTTACGTTTTTCTTAGCGGCAAATCACAGGGCGAAGTTAGAGTCAGTCCATCAACTGATACAGAAACCGAGCAGACTACTCAACCAAACCTGCCGTCTTCACCGTCAGTACCTACTACTGGTAGGACTGCGATAGAAGCGGCGAGCCAACAAATAAATAAGGCGGTCGCCCCAGCTGAAACTAAAGTCACCAATAAAGCCGCAGCTACAGGTGATTCAACAGTCGCAGCAACCGCAACATCTCAGTTAAAGCACAATATTGTACCAGTTCCAGCTACGCAGCAGGGCGGCGCCAGAGCGCCAAAACCTAAGCCCAAACGCCTGCAAACAGCTGATAATTCTGTCAATACTACTGATTTGCCTCCAGGCACTGGTACGGCACCAACGCCTGATATAACAACCATGTCAGGACCCGAACCTATGACGCTAGCGCCAAGACCATGTACCCCCGGCGAGCTATATTGGAGCGGCCATGGGGATCTTCCTGTTGCTGATGGACAAAATGGTACTCCCGAGCAACAAGCTCAGTTTGCGATGGGAAAGCAAATAGGACAGAATACCACCTGTCCTTGAGTAATCAATGAGTAGGAAATTGCCAGAAAACGCACTTGCCGCCGATGTAGCGAAGGCATTATTAAGTCCGAGTGTTCGGGGGAGTCTCCAGGACGAAGCTACTAGACACCAAAAACGTCGCCGACTTATGAGACGCCTGTTACCGCCAACAGTTTTCATAGCCGTGGGTGGAATTTTAGTGGCAAGCGGCGAAGTGAGTTATAAATTTTTTGATTCATCAAAACCAGCAAAGAATGTACCATCAGAACCTGACAAGTTCATGAGTATGCATAGCAGCACTGCCCAGCCGACAATACTCCCAAAAACAGCCATACCGCAATTAAGGCATGAAACTTCCACAGGGAGGCATGCCAACAGTGTCGTTCGAACTATTGACAAAGCAGCCCCCCGGATCACCGAAGTGCACACAACGCCCACTTCGCCTGACAATGTGCCTACTCCGGGAGCGAATCTTCCATCAGGTTCGCAAACAGGGCCGGCTAAGCGTCCTCATACTGGGAGTAACACTACTGTTGGAGGCGGCGCGACTGCATTTAAGCCTCCAGTACCCGTGGGAGGACCAACAACGCCTCCACACGTGTATCAACCCGGCGAGACAGTTATTCCTAATCCGACGGGGAATTCAACTGAACGTAACGCCTATCAACTCACCTGCCAAGTAGATCCCGCTAATCCTATATGTAAACCCTCTTAGAGAGTGGTCTAATGTCCGTTGAGTGAGAAGTGCCAAGGTTCGTTTGAATATTGTTTCAGGCCGTGTTTAGGTGCAAGCTTGCTTAAGGCCTTGTAAATTATGCCAGGAGCTATGCGGACGCCGTTAGGTCCAAATGGATAGGCAGTGGCCTCCATTGAGCCGCCAATATTGAAGTCGATAGCAGCGCCCGCTTGATGTTTAGACGTACCAGCTGCCGCAACTTCACTGCGGTTTCCATTATTGCCAGCGAGGATGGATTGGTGCATAGGAGTTCTATATGAACTAGTGGCTGTTAGAGTAATGCCGTACGTGTCCTTGACATCCTCGAAAAGTGTGACAACTTTGGGCGCCATCTCGGCATTAACAATGACTTCGCCATTAGCACCGCCAACGTAAAATTTATTTCCAGGGTCACTCTCTTGACTGCTGCTCTTCAGGCCTTCAATTGCGTACAGCCGCTGCATAACCGGCTGGCCATCGACATAGGTAAGGTGAATGCCAAGATTACGAGCGCCTTTAATTTCATGCTTAGCAGCAGCTTCGGCGGTGGCCTGTTTTTCATCGTCGCGCGTTTCCTTGGCGATGTCGTGAATTACATCAAAACTTTGTTGTACCACAGCGGCGACAGGATTTGCTGCGGGATCAGCGGCAGCAGCATCAGCTTCTGGTGCCGATGGTACAGTTGCTTCGGGAGCTGCCGTCGGATCGGCTGTAATGCTCGGCGAATTCTCAAGTGAATCTGGCTGAACCTCGGCAGCAATCGCCGTCACAATGCTGCTGTCAGGAATGGGTACTATTATGCCATCATCCTCGTGTGTGGTGGGAGCTGTTGCTTCGGGAGCAGGAGCTGCTGGATCCGCTTCTGCGGGGGCAGTTGGAGCTGGAAGTACTGCTGCTGGCGCCGGCACAACTGCAGGAGCTTGAGCTTGTGCCAGTTGAGCTTGCGCCGCAGCGGCAGCAGCTTCGGCAGCATTGTCGGCCGCCCGGTGTGCAGCCAGCGCTTTGCCGGTATCGACACTGTGCTCAGCCCCATGGCCTATACTTTCAAGGTGCTTGAAGACTTTCATAACTGAATGCGCATAAGTGTCGGAATGATTATATCGACGGGCGGCATGCCATAGCTCATTAAATGTGGCGTTTTTGTGGGCTCCGTTACTCTTTAAGAGGTGTGCTGCAGAGTAGGTAGCATCTTTGAGGGCAGTAACGTCCTTAACGCCGTTACCGTCGGCGTCTACTCCGACGCTTTCAAAAGTATTGTGTATGAACTGAAAAGGCCCGCTTGCACCGGCGCTACTCACTAGCCATGGACTGCCGTGGCCTTCGGGTGCAGCGGGTTCTCGCCAGTTGCCATTGCCGGTAGCCGGTGTACCAGATGCGGCATCGGCATTGTTGGTAGCATCCCCAGTGCGGGCATTTTCAACATAGTAGAACGCCGCGATAAAATTCGCGGGAACATCGTATTCTTCGCTTGCATCTTGCAAGTATTCGTGAAATTTTGCCTTGGCTTTTTCGGACATGCCTTTGCCGACGGCTGGTGAGACAGGCGAATGGTGGACTTCATGCTTGATGGTACCATTTTCAATGCCTTGCGTAACTGCCACGGATTTTACGCCCTCGCCTTTAACGAAAGCGTCGGCAGAAGGGCCGTCTGCCCAGCGGATATCACCCATTCTGCGTTCTAGCAAGGCTTTAATTTCATGTCGTTCGTCGCCGCGCGGTGACGCTACAGTAATAGCTCGCGCCAATAAATTGCTGATTGTTTTTTCTTGTTCTTGTGTATAGCCGCCTGCTTTGTCAAAAATCGAATTCCGGATCATTGTGGCTATATCTTCTTGGAAACTTCTGTCCTTGCGTGCTGGCTTCATAGCCCGCTCCAAAACTTTGTCGTCGATACTGTTGAGTACATCTGTGGCTAATTGAGGATAGCGGGCTACTACCATGACACTTGCCATTTCTTTGGCCAGAAGATCAACATCTGCTTGAGTTTTTTCGCCATGCGTACGGTTAACGACGATAGAATGGGCAAGTTTATCAATGTTAGTAATCGTTTGAGTCGCACTCGGTTCTTCGGCGAGGCTGAGCAGTCCCGTTTTTTCCCGGATAGCGCCAGTATTATCATTTACAATCTGCTGTACATTAGTCCATGCTTGGTCGATAACATCTTCACGAGTATTGTGGGTTAAAGGCGCATTGGGTTTTTCGACGAGTACTGGAGTAGTCGGCGCAGGTGCTGGCACCGGAGTAACGTCGCTGGCACCTGGTGCTGGTGGTGCAGGTGCTTCCGGAGCAGCGGCCGGCACTGGGGCAACTGCTTGCGGTGTTGGACTCACCTGTTCTACTGCTGGAGCAGCCGGCGTTGCAGGAGCGGCTTCTGGCGGTGCAGCTTGAGGTGCTGGCGCTGCCGGAGCGGCTGGAGCTGAGTTTGCAGGCGGCGCCTGATCACCCGAGCTACCGGGTGCGGGTGCAGCTATCGGAGGAGCCATTGGCTCTGGGACTATTTCGTGTATAGTGCCAGAGTCAGCAGCAGGTGCGGGCGCTTCAGGGGCTGCCGGAGGAGTGGATGACGGGACTGGTGCTGCACTGGCTGGCGGCACAGCTACATCCGGAGTTGCCGGTGCTTCTAGCGGTACTACTACTCTATCTTTTACGGCTTCTGACTGGGCGATTACATTACCGACTGCTTTGGTCGACGTACCGTTAGCAGTCAGACCTTGAGCAAGAGCAGCGGCTGGCGGAGCAACAGAGCTAGCTATTAGGGCCACCGCCGTAACCCTCGCTCCAGTCCCCTTGTGGGTACTAATCTTGGAGCGACGGACGGGCGCGCCACTTGGTGATTGAGAAGAAATAACTGCGCTTTTAACCCCTCGATGCACCACCACTTTGTTTGGCGGAACATTCTGCTCTCTTACGGCCTGTTTTTGAAGAAAGTTCTCCACGACTCGGTGCATATCGAGCTTTTCTGCGGCATCTTTTTCAGCCGCTACTTGCCGTTCGTATTTAATAGCTGCCTGCTCTTCTTCAAGCTCATTTTTCAATGTTCTCAAAGCCTCCACTTGCGAATGGGTTGGCATACGGTTGATAGTCGCTATCCGATCAGCACCAATTAATTGACCGAGAACCGGATGATTTACTATGTCACTCTTGGCATGCTTAAGCTGGATGTCAACATCCTTAAATTGTTTACTAAGGGTAGTAGCAACGGCTTTACGCTCATCTATACCCAAGGAGTTATAACGCTCCAAGCTCTCAGAATCGATGGCTTCAGTGAAACCGGGCTGACTCTCGATCTCTAGTGTTTTGCGACGATGTTTACTATAGTCAACCGCCGCGACCACATAGCCGTCTATCTCATCATCTGATAATTTTTTTGAAAATACGTTGCTCAGGCTTTCGTCGTCGCCCAGGCCCTTCTGGGTAAAAAAACTTCGGAGTTGGGGATCGGTCTGTAGCCCCCTGGCAGTGTCCAAAAAAGTATTGGTATAAACCTGGGGTTCCAACTTACCCGGGCTATCCAATACTTCATCGGGTAGACTAAATAACTTTTCGGTGGGCACTATCGGAGCACCTTCGGTACCTGCCGTATGTATCGCCGGTACATGCAGGAATTGGCCGCTAACGTCAGGCAACCGCGGGAACTGGGCATCCAATAAGGCAACAGCTCCCCTTAGTTCTGCGTCGGCGCCCTCTGGGCCCCAAGCCTCAGTAGGAGGCATGCCGCCGTTCCCTTGTTCTCTAGTGTGTAGTGCTGTAGTCCGCATAGCCTCTCCTTTATTTAGCCTTTAAATTGCCGGTTTCGGCGCTAAATTTCAAAGCACTAATATCACAGTGTCCTACCACAGCTATTGCTATAGGTGTTCCTAAGCGAGTTAACTCTTGACCGTGCCTCATTGTGCATGCTCCTCGTACCACCCTCTAAAAATTGAAGCTGTCTTACAAAAGATGCTTTATGCAACCAGGCTGGTGTCGCCTTTGTTACATAACAATAAGGTGTGTTCCACCTGCTTTCGCCACGCCCTCTTGTCATGCGACAAAGAGTATCTAGGGAGAGTATTACACTAAGTTTATTTTATGTCAACAACATTTTTTATTAAGCTTATGCTTATGGGCTGGTGTGTTGGCCGGTGTGGGTAGCATAGCCGTTGGCATGCAACAAATCGTCATAGGTCGTGTCTTCACCAAGAGGGTGAAGCACGCCGACTGCAACTGTTTCAGCTGCTGGCGCCACGCTACCCATGGCAATAGTGCCGTCCTGTTTGATGGTACATAGCACCTGCTCAGGAGCGGTAGGGGATGCAAGCATGGCGTATTCAATAATATTCTTCGTTGTTTTACCCACTTGCTTCGGAAACCAGACTATAGAATCAGCCACAGCTGCTGGCGAAGCTTGCACCTTGCCGTTTACCGTGGTGGTTTCTGGCCGAGATATCTGAACACCTAGTAGGTTTTTATCATCTTGATTTATAAGTAAACCGTTGCCAAATGCATGACCTTTTACGGTGGTGTGATTAGTTTTAGAAAATCCCAAAAATGTCGTACTGTTTACGCTTGCAACTGCCTTTGTGGCATCAACGTTGCCATTCAGTACCGCAACTTTGCCCAGGCAACCAGTGGTTCTATTTGCAGTACCTTGCATAATACCAGCGAAATACTGGGTATCAGCACGATCCGCAGCCTTAATGTTACTGTCCAGTTGACTGCAGCCCATGATTTGAGTGAAAAAGCCTGCTCCAACAATACCGTAAAGAAGAAACGCTGGCTTGCTTTTTAGGAAACCAGGTATATGTCGAGGAGCCTTGTCTGACTGCTCGGCTTCAGCTGCCGCTTCTTCAGGAGCGATTCCAACTTTAGTAAGATCAGGAGCTAGCGAACCTACTGGGAGTGCTTCTACTTGCGGCCCACCCTTATTTCTATTTAGAATGCTCATAATAACCGACAATACAGCAAACTTTTAAACAAGTCAATATTATTTTACTGAACTACCCGGCTGATTATAGGGTGGTTGTGGCTATTCGATAACATTGTTCTGTAAATGTGGATATTCGCATATATTATACCCCCGGCTTTACAGCCTCCCCTGTATTTTGTGTCAAAATACCTATCTGATCCTTTAAAGCACCTGGCGTGAATAAGCATTTCTTGCGATCAGAATCAAAATGGACGTCGTGGGGGTTTTTATGAATTTCCTTTGCGACGCTTTGTACTGAAGGCGGTGTAGCATCTGGTAATCGGAATTGTTCAGGAGTTACAGTAACTTTGTGCTTAGAACCATTCGGTAAAGTTTGAGTGCGGTAAAAACTTACTTGAACGGGGGGCTTGGCTAACTGGCGTAATACACGAGCCGCTTCAGCCTGACCAGATGTTCGGGCAAGTAAACCGGCACTACTCGTAACGTAACCTTTTACAAAAACTTCAGTGCCTGGAGCGGCATCCGCTGCGAGGGCATTGCCGCAGCTATAGTGAAACAACTGATCGGCGGTATCACTCATGGTAGTGGAGTATTCTGCTAGATCCTGCGCGGTTGATATGTCAAAAAAATCTGGATCAGAGGATACCTTAACAGTTTTCATGTTTGCTACCTGCGAGAACATTTCGTCCATGTTAACATCAGCATGAATTCCTAGTATGCTGTCGCCATCTTTAAGTACATTGGTCATTGTGGATGTTTGACTTTCCGTTGGTGTGTATTTATACGGGCTTAATGTAATGGCCGGATTTTTAGGGTTAAGCGAACCGACACCTATCTGAACCTTACCCTGTCGCTTTACCCCAGTTTTATTGCCGGTCACTTTTGCGACGGTATGATTAAATGCCCAGCCAATGCCTAAAGGCAAATTTGATTCGGGCCTGACATCAACTACGGCCGCCGAGTCGCCGGTACCTTCAACAATAATAGTTTTTGCCGGTAGTTCAATGTGGCTAAGCGCGGCTTCGGCTTCAACCTGAGAATCTTTGTGAGGAACAACAGCATTAAACATTTTGTCGCACGCGTTTAGGCCAAATGCCACCCCACCAATCGCTATGCCGCAAGCGGCCGCGGCAACTATAGCCGTACGGCGGGTCCGTTGCTTCTCGGCTGCTACGAGAGCGTCACCATCCATTGGTGTAATCTGAATATCTGGTTTACGAGAGCGTGCCATTCCTAGTAACTTGATTGGAAGCATAAGTAGACTCCTTATTTTAGGATAGATTTATGCAAAAAAGTTGCTAAGCCTTTGTCGCATAACAAGAAGGTGTCCCACCCGCTTGCATTACGCCCTCTTGCCATGCAGCGAAGAGTATTAATTTGAATACTACAGTAACTTTATTAATTGTCAACTATATTTTTTCGTAAGCTTATGCTTATTGGAACGAGCGAATTTAAAGTATCGTGTTAAGGGATGCAAATACACTTGCAACAGTGTCTATCGTCCCGGATGTAATTCAGGACCGACACGCATTAGGTCGAGCAGCGTTTTAGCTTGAGCGGTATTTGTGGTCAGACCTTCGGCGACGGGGTGACCAGCAATAGTTGCCTGGCCATCTGTACCGATAGAACACGCTTCAATAGTTAGCGGACCGGCAGTCGCATTTGGTAAAGCGTAACTCTTCATATTGGTTGTCGGTTGCTTAGTATTGACCCAGACGTGATCATTCACAGAGTTAGACATGCCATCAGGTCTGTAGCCTATCCATTCTTTGTGAGGGCTATATTCCACTGGTCCACGCATTGTGACTACTTGATTAGGCCCTACGGTTCCGGCTAGATTAGTCTTGGTAACTTTGGCTATTTTCGGTAATGTGTAGGTGCTAGTAAGTTCACCCGGACCGAGATAATACTTTGTTCCAGCGAGCAGCTGAACAATACGGTCTTGGCACTTCGTTACCTTTTCGGTACCGGGTTTAGCGGCAGCAAAAAAGTCATTTTCCATACCGTTACTGCCATTTTTAACTACACTACTGGCGTCGTGATCCTTTACTTGCCATACGCCGGTGGGAATAGCAATAGCTGCAGCAACGCCGAGGGCTATTCTCGGATGCTTTCGTCCAACGCTAACAAGACCGCCTGGTATACCAAGAAGAGCTCCGCCAGCTCTTCGTCTTAATTTGGCTTTATCGCCGCCAGCACCGCCAAAAGTTTCGCTGTCACTCATAGTCCTGGACAATACAGCAAACTTTTGGAGAGGTCAAGATTGTTTTGTTAATGAGGGAAGTGTTTTTGGTATTGTTCGAAGTCCCAGGTGCTGAGGAATTTTTGAGCGGCTTTTTGACCGTTTTGGAAGAGGCTTTGTTGTTGAGCGGCGGTAATACCAAAGTTAGTGGCCTGGATATCTTCGCTGTCGACGAACATAGTGCGGGCTAAGGTCGCGGGATCATCGAGGTGCCGCGTGTCATGGCCATTGACGGCCGTGGCGTAGACCGCGGTCGCCAAGCTCAACGGCCCGGTGATGCGGCGGGGAACTGCCAAATTAGATTTTTCGCGGGCCGAAAGTTTAATGCCAAACGTTGGCCGCTCCGGCGCAGTGCCGCTTGATGCGTCAAAAACATCAACAGGGAAGTTTGACAACAAGCCGCCATCGACCACGGTGTCCGCACCCAAGTGCGCCGGTTTATAAAAAAACGGAATTGATATTGACATCCGCACGGCCGAAGCGACTGTTTGAGTATCGGGATCCAAGCCGTATTTATGATAGTCCCACGGCAAATAAACCAGCTCACCTTTGGATAAATCGGCCGTCACAATAATCAGTTTGTAGGCTTTTTCGGGCGGCAGGTTGGCCGATGGTTCCATGCGCAAGTCGGCAAAGGTTTTGACTCCGCAATTGGCTAATTGCTCACTCATCCAGTCACTCAGATAGTCGCCGCGGTACAGGCCGTTTTCAATTAACAGGGAAGCGATTTTGCCGGGAGCACCAAGCCGGCTGAGCATAGTGGGATCCTGGAATTTTTTGTAATCCAGCGAGCGCATAATTTCGAGCATCTTTTCCGGCGAGCAGCCAGCGGCTACAAACGAACCGACAATAGCTCCGGCCGAAGTGCCGGCCACTTGATGGAACGAGTAGCCCTTTTTGATAATTTCACTGAGCGCGCCGACCAGGCCGATGCCGCGAACGCCGCCGCCTTCCAGCACAATGTCGGCGGAGAGTGAAGGTTGATCAGTCATGTTTCGACTATAGCATAAGCGCAGCGGCACGGGGTATGCTATCATATCTGGTAGAGTAACCGTACGAGGGATGATAAAACTTTACCAATGAGCAAAGTCGCGCATTATCTGCAGGAACATTTGGTAGGGGAGGTGATGACCGGCACTGACGCACGGCGTTATTTCGCTACCGACGGCAGTGTTTTACAGTTAGCACCAGCCCTAATTGCGTATCCGCGCACTGAAAATGATGTCCGTAAAACGGCCCGCTTCAGCTGGCAGCTGGCCGAACGCGGCCGGACTATTCCGGTAACACCGCGCGGAGCTGGTACCGATCAAACCGGCGCGGCACTGGGCAGCGGCATTGTGCTGGTGTTTCCGGCTCACATGAACCGCATTTTGGAACTCGATACTAAAGCCCACACCGTTACTGTGGAGCCGGGCATTAATTATGCCAAGCTGCAGCAAACGCTCCATACGCATGGCCGTTTCCTGCCGCCGTTTCCACCATCGTTGGAATACTCAACTGTCGGCGGTGCGATTGCCAATAACGCCGCCGGTGAAAAATCCGTCAAATACGGGGATACCCGCGATTTTGTCAAAAGCCTGCGCGTAGTGCTGGCTAACGGCGAAGTGATTGAACCCAGTCGCCTCAGCAAGCGCGAATTCAACAAAAAACTTGGTCTGGCCACCTTTGAAGGCGAAATTTACCGCTCCATCGACACCTTAATCGAGGAACATCAGGAACTCATCCGGCAACTGGACCGCGGCCTGACCCGCAATAACGCCGGCTATCATTTACAGGGAATTAAGCGCCGCGATGGCTCGTTCGACTTGACGCCTTTGATTGTCGGCAGCCAGGGAACCTTGGGGATTATTACTGAGGCAGTACTGTTAAGTGAAACTCATAACCCACAAACGACTGTCATGCTGGTTCAGTTTGACAGTTTGGAACAGACCCAGAATGCCATTTTGGAGCTACGAGCTTTGTCGGAACGCCCCAGCGCTATCGAGCTGATCGACGAAAATGCTTTGCAGCAAGTGCACGAACTCAATCCCAACCAGCTCAAAGAAATCGTCCAACCGCCGTTCCCGGCCATCACTTTACTGGTGGAATTCGACAACGCCGACCGGCAGCTAAAAAAAGTCACCAAACGCGCCGCAAAAATCTTTGAAAAATACGCCCTTGGCTTGCAAACTGCCACTGACCCGGAACAACAGCAACAATTCTGGAAATTGCGGCAATCGGTCAGCTCGCTGATCGGTCACAACGACGGGCTGGTGCGAGCCGTGCCTTTAATAGAGGATGCCAGCGTGCCAATTGACCGTTTGCGCGAATATATCGAAGGCCTGTACACGCTACTGGAAGCCAATAACATCAAGCCAGCAATGTGGGGTCACGCCGGCGATGCCAATCTATATGTTCGTCCGCGGCTCAATCTCGGCCAGGTCGGTGATCGCCAAAAAGCCTTTCGCTTGATCGATGAGCACAGTAAGCTGGTTATCCGTTTGAATGGCACCCTCAGTTCAGAAAGCGGTGACGGCCGCTTGCACACCCCATATCTTGAAGCGATGTACGGCAGCGAAATATATGCATTGTTCCAAAAAATCAAACACGTTTTTGATCCATATGACACACTCAATCCCGGCGTGAAATTCGGCACTTCCATCGATGACCTAAAGGCTATGATTCGGCCGGATTACAGCCTCGACCACGTCTATGATCACTTGCCCCGGAGCTAATAAGCTGTGAGCATTTCGTTTAGTGACCTTCTTGGCATCATCGGCTGCTTGTTAATTCTATTTGCGTTTTATCGCACCAGCATTGGCCGCTGGACCGGCCGCTCATTGTGGTACGAACTCGATAATTTCCTCGGCGCCTTTTGTTTAATTGTCTATTCTTATGACAAACGGGCTTTTGTGAACATTGTGCTGAATGCTGTATGGCTTCTGGTGGCTCTGCGCGGCTTAAGTTCTATTGCTGAACGCCGCCGCCGGGTGGGCGCTCGCCGCAAGTAAGCATGCTTGTTTGTTTGCCAGTTCGTCAGCGTTTAGTTGGCCCCCCTTCCTCCAGGCCATGTGTCAAAACGTATACACTAAGTGTATTAACTATGTACATTTAATGTACATACATTGACTAACCCTCTATTAAGACCTGCAGCCAAACCTCGAATCCAGCCGCCGAACCCCAGAAGCGCAGCTTGAGTTTTGAGGGTAAAACAGATACGATAGGATAGCTTAAACGACGCCCGTGCGGATGTGGCGGAATGGTAGACGCGCTACCTTGAGGTGGTAGTGGGAGCAATCCTGTGGAGGTTCAAGTCCTCTCATCCGCACCAAATCCCGAGTGCTTATTACAATACAAGCTTGACGCTTCTAATAATATTTGCTATAAATTCATCTATTATTGAGATAACTTGAATATGTCTTTATTCCCCTCACACGAGATCAAGCAACCCCGAACAAATACCACTGATGCTGATATTAAGGAACTGCTTTTTGGATCGACTTTGGGGGCGGAACTGGAGCAGTCGCCAACTACCCGGATTATACGTAGATTAGGTTTAGTAATCGCAGCAACAGTGGTGTTGGGCGTGCCAGTAGCTATAGCCGAGAGCAAATTAATGCAGTCAGAAGGCGTAGAGTCAACACCCAGACCGCAGGAGCAATCCTTGTTACGGACAGCACCACTACCACCACGTACTAGTACAGCAGTTGAAACAACAATATTGCCGTCAGTGCACACGACTGATCAGGCTCGACGATCGAAGCAATCAACGCATCACAAAAAACGACATCACATTCACCGTCGGAAGCAGCAAGCCCCACAAGCACCAGCACCAGCTGTCCGCGTAGTGGCGGCAGCGCCTAGCAGACCTGCTCCTGTTAGTCGGCCTGCGCCAACAGTACCCAAGCCTCAGCCCCATCCCAAACCTAAACCCAAGCCCCAGCCAAAACCCCAACCCCAATCGGCCCCTCAACCCGCAGCACCCGAACCCGATTGGACACAGTCAAAGTATTATCAGTACGGCGATGATGGACCATGTTATGGTGACAACGGTGAGCGTTATTATTGTTATTGATGCGCCGATATATCACGGGGCTAAGCATGAAATGGTACAATCAAAGGCACGGGTGATTAGCTCAGCTGGCTAGAGCATCTCGTTTACACCGAGAGGGTCGGGGGTTCGAATCCCTCATCACCCACCACATTAGTTATGTATATATCTAAAATAAAAATTTTTATGACGGCGGGATTAGTGCTGCTGGTTGTTGGATTTTTTGGAATAAAAAGTTTTACGACTTATCAAAAACAGCATTCCAGCAATCAGTTAAGCCAACAATTCGGCGCCGCTTCAGGTATTGACGATATTGCCGCTTCACAGAACAGTATTCCCTTAACGCCAACAGGAGCCGCAACCGATGACAGCGGCGGTTTAAGTGTGAGTTCATCAAACGCCTCATCGAGTCTCGCTCAGCTGGATGGCAGCAGTCGGACCCAGGCCGGTACTGCGGCCGGCACGTCCAGCTCATCTAATAATACGTTTGATACCTCTACTTTCGCTCAATATGAGAAGTACAAAGATAGCCAAGGAGCACTTTTTGGCGATGCCCAGGTCGGGAATGGCGCCGAACTAACTGCCGGTCATAAAGCGGCTGTCTACTACAAGGGCTGGCTGACCAATGGCCAATTGTTTGATCAATCCAAGCCGGGCAGTGACGGCAAATTGCAGGCCTTCGTGTTTACCTTGGGTGACCACAAAGTTATTCCCGGCTTGGAACAGGGACTGGCCGGCATGAAAGTCGGCGGAGTGCGCCTACTGATTGTGCCGCCAGCAGTCGGCTACGGCGCTACTGGTCAAGGATCGATTCCCCCCAACGCCACGTTGATATTTCAGGTGCAGTTGGCGGCGGTCGAATAATCCTAGAAGGGATGTGTTAACCGCCACCAAGCCGATGGTTGCGGCACAGCTGTGGTGAGCTGGATCGGTGTCGAAGGGCGTCCGTAAAAGTCTTGATCTTCAGGATCAATGGCACCGACAACTTGGCCGGCCGGTGCGTGAGCGCTAATGGTTCTGGCTCGACCGTAAGCTGTGACGGAGTGACCGGCCCAGGCAGTCACTGTTAGGTCCTGGCGAGCGGCAGCAGCGACATAGCCGCCCCACGGCAATACATAGCTGCGAACCGGGATGCCGGCAGCCTTGACAGTGACCGGCTTAAAGTTAGCCTGCGCACTGCGAATTAGCGTTTGACTGTTTTTAAGAGCGCCGAACAAGGTCGGTTGACTAACGACCGCCGTGACAATGGTCAGCTGTTTTTGATTGACGCTTACATGGCTGGCCGAGACGAATACGCCGCCGGCCTGGTCGGTGTTGCCGGTCTTAATACCGATAATATTGTCGCCGCCCAGTAAAAAGTTG
>CAYZSM010000003.1:0-11359 GCA_964481105.1 uncultured Candidatus Saccharibacteria bacterium
GGCTTCTCGGTGTTCGGATTGTTGGTAGTCGTAGTGGTAGTAGTATCATCGTGGCTGTCATTGCTGACATTGTGGCTATCTGTAATATCGTGACTATCAGTAATTGTGACCGTATTGCCGTTGTGATCTTGGTTAACAAAAAACTTGTTGATGCCAGGGCCAACGATGCTGAATTTGCCTTGAGCATGGGAGTGCTTAGGGCGCACATTGTGCACTGGTTGTTCCTTGGGCGCATTACGACGACGGGGGGTTACCATCTGAGCCATGCGCTTGTGCAGCGGTTGACGCTGGGCATTGGGGGTCTCCGGATTTTTAGGAGCACAGTCAGCTGCGCGGCTAACGGGAGCTGGCTTAGCGGCTTCGCTACTCGTACCACCTGTCTGTGCAGCTGGTGTGTTAGCTGATGCAACACTATCAAATTCACTGTTAGGAGCGGTTGAATGAGAGAGGCCAAAGGCAACTGCAGCGGATACTGTCATTGCCGTTAAGTAGCCTGCGGCTCTTTTAATGCGGTTAGGACGTTGAGCTTCAGCTAAAACAGCTTTAAGATCGTCCCTACTCATATGTAACATCTGGTCTCCAGATGCGAC
Source organism: uncultured Candidatus Saccharibacteria bacterium (assembly GCA_964481105.1). GTDB lineage: Bacteria > Patescibacteriota > Saccharimonadia > Saccharimonadales > UBA4665 > CAYMUN01. Next base: position 591 of record CAYZSM010000003.1, read on the forward strand.
ACCTGCGTCAGGTGTTGGGTTCATTTCTTCTGCCATAATTATTATTTCTCCTCCTCGGACGATGGTCCGAAACTTACTTTATATAGTCACTCTCCACACCTGGGCGACTTGACGATCACCCAAAAGTGTTATGTTAGCAATATAGCACAAGTATTATTTATTGTCAAGTATGTGTACTAGTAATATAACGTAAGCGTTTTAGACCTGGTACTTGCGGTTCAAATGGCGTACTAACAGCCGACGGTAGGCTAGGCCGCCACCGATGGTGCTTGCAGCGAACAAGCCAGCCAAATTACCGGAGCCAGCATTAACCAATCGGTAGGGTGCACCTGAATCATTGCTGTATGAGGCTGTGTCTACCGAATCATCCTCCGGAGCGGCAAAGGCACTGTAGGCGCCTGGCGACGAGCTTTGGTAGTTGTTCTGGTTCTGGTTCTGGTTCTGGTAATTATTATTGTTGTTATTGTACTGCTGCATGTTGTTCATATTGTTTTGCTGATAGTTATTATTGTTGGAAGGGTATTGTTGGTGGTTGTTATTCTGTTGACGATATTGCGATGACTGATTGTACTGATTATTCATCCGGTAGTAGTTATTCATCATCGGCATACGGTGCATCGACTGCATATTATATGACCTATATTGATTGCCTTGCCGATCATCATCGCGCTGCTTATTGCGCTGGTCGTGGTCGTCGTCCCGGTCGCGTTGCTGGCGATAGTTGTTGTTGGACGAATAGCTAGAATAGCTGTTATTGCGATTGTAATTATTGTTATTGCTGTACTGGTTCTGATTCCCATACTGATTCATGTTAGAGGAATACTGCGAAGATTGTTGCTGGTATTGTTGCTGCTGGGGCGGATATGATTGATTGGATTGGTACGACGAGGACATCGACATGCTGTTAGCCGAAGCGGTTGCCGCTCCAAAAATACCGCTTAAGGCTGCTGCGGCGAGTAAAGACCCTCCTATAAGAATGCCTCGCTTGGTCATTGTCATTGACCCCCTACTGAATGTTGCTATATGCGCTGCCACAGGCCCTCCTTCCTGGAATACGGTCCCCTAAAATTAATGTGGTAGCATTATCCCACCACAAAAATGACTTGTCTGTGGATTATATTACTTAGCTGGTTTATTGAGCGTGGGCACAGCCTGCTTGGCCTTGCTGAACAGGAATCCAAAGGTGCTGCCTTCGCCTTCGCGGCTATGGAAGATCAGGGCGCCGCCCAGACTGATTACTACTTTTTTAGCCATGAACAAGCCTAAACCGGTACCATCCGGCCGAGCCTTGCGGGCATTTGGGGCACGATAAAACTTGGTGAACAAATGGGGTTGCTCGCTTTTTGGTACACCGATTCCGTCATCGGTCACCCGTAGTTCCACGGTAGCCGGTTTATCTTCGACTTCAACAGTAATATGACCGCCGGAGGGCGTGTAATAAATGGCGTTGTCGACAAAGTTCATGATTACCTGGCGAATTTTGGTTTCATCCAGCATCAGCTCGGGAAAACGGCGAGGTTTTTTATAGGTAAGCGTCAGTGAGCGGGCAGCGGCGGTTTCTTTGAGCTGCTCAACTTCCTGCTGCACCAGTTCAGCCAGATTGACTGGAGTTGGCTCAATCAGGAATTTACCGGTCCTAATTCGTGACACATTTAACAGATCGGCAATCAAATACACCATCCGCTGAGCGCTGAAAAATGACTGGCTCAGCAGTTTTTTTTGGGTAACGGTCAGCTTGCCGGCATCACCCTCCAGCACCATGCTGGTGTAACCTTTAATACTGGTCAGCGGCGTGCGCAGCTGGTGGCTGGCCATACTAATAAAGTCATCCTTGGCTTCGTCGAGCGCCCGCAGTTTTTCATTGGAATCACGCAGCTGCCGCAGCACATGCTGGTTTTCCTCGAATAGCAACTTGTTATCGAGTGCCACACCAATACTTTCGCTGAGGCGCTCGAGCAGCACGGCATCGGCCGCCGACAACTCTGCGACTGGATGCTCATAGCCAACCACCAGCAATCCGACTACCTGCCGTCGAGCCAACAGTTTAACGACATACAGCGATTTCAGATCAAGTTCCTGCTTAATCAGCTCGATTTCACGAGCCGGGCAGTTTAAAAAGCTGGCCAGATGCTCATCGGGAATACCTTCCAGCGTGACCATCTTCGCCGTTTGAATCTGACTGAACCAGGGGTGCAGCAGCTTAACGTGCAGCGGCCGATCCAAACCGGGTGCTATGGCCGTTGCTTTGCCCAGCCATTTTGCGCCGCTCCAACCGTTGAGCACCAGCTCTTCCCGGCTATGGCTGGAACGGGTCAACAGCCCCACAAAAGCAAAATCCGTTACCTGGGTAATCGCCTGGGCGATGTGCTCGGAGACCATTTTCAGAGAAGTATGCGATTCCAGCACCATCGCATCGATGGTCCGTAGGAGCGACAAGGTTTTGTTAGTCTCTGCTAGCTCTTTGTTGCGCTTATACATCTCGGCAGTGATATGCTCAATATCACGCTCCAGCTGCTTGCGCTTTTGGAAGGGCAATAGCGAAGCCTTATCGGCCGCCGCCATTCCCACCTTGATGTCTTTCGGCATAGCGAGCCTACTTCAGAGCCTCAGGCAGCTGATCGCCGTGCAACTGGCTCAGCAGCGAAGCCGCCGACTCCCGCGAAACCTCCACCGAAATCTGTCCGAACAGGTCCTGGTATTTCTCTATCAATTCCTCAAGTACCGAAACTTCGTCCTCGCTGTTAATAGAGACTTCGTGCTTCGTCCAATCAATTGCTAAATTATTAACGCGCTCAGCTTGCTCCACGGCCACCGGCCCAATAATTGCTTCTTGAGCCTTAATGATTTTGACAGCAATCTGAGCGTAAATATTCATGGCTTTTTATTTTTAGCTTGTAAATTAAGCGTTCCGGCGCCAAACATAGCTATTGCAAATGACAAAGCGACGGTCGCAATCAGCAAGAATATATCAGTAAACTGTCCGTTAGTGTACGTTCCTTTGGTAGTGGCATATGAGAAAGTTAAGTCATAAATATACGATGAGAATACGCCGAATAAAATGGCTAGGATTGGCGGCCGCAAACTGCCGCCAATATAACGGCCGGCCACCATAAACACCGATGATATAACCAGTAGGGCACAGATATCGGTTAACGGATAATACAAGTCAAAAAACACTTTTAGCAAATCATCGGTCTGGAAACCCAGATCACCGCCGCGGGCTACATTAATGAACAAATAGTATGAGAGTGCAACGCTGGCAGCAGCCACAATCGCAGCCAGCCATTGAAGTTTTGGCCGTTTCTTTAGGAGCAACGGTACGCCCAGAGCCCGGCCAATATAGATTGTGCTGAGTATCCAGAACAACACGCCTAAGCCATAACCGACATCGGCCGTGGAGGGATATGGTGCTTCGACATGTTGCACCAGATTGTAATAAGCCCAGATAAAGTTCCCTAGAGACCACAGCACCAGTCCGTTGCTCAGAGCCAGTATGGCTTTCCCAAGCAAGCTTTTAGTTCCACCCCAGCCACGAGCAATAGCAAAACCAAAGCAGCCGGCCAAAAACGGCGTGATACTGAGTGATAAAGCGAAATAATTGCCGATTGAACTTGTACCTGACGGATTGCCTACACGCATGTACAGCCATAGACCTAGCGAAACTACTGACGAAATTGTGAGCAGGATCATGAGCGGCGAAAATACTTGTTTTTTAGGGTTTTTTTGTAGGTCGGCCATAAGCAATATGTTACCATGTCTCTGCGTAATCCATAATAAAAACGACTCTAAAAACACATATCTATGGTCTTGGAAACTTTTTACGACGCCTGCGCCGTGTTGGCCGATCATCTTGATGCTCAGCGAGAAATAATCACTGGTATTCTTGCTACCTACGAGACTGCTGAAGTAGTTGAACACGAAATCAATTCCTCAATTAAAGCACTCCGTAATATCCGCGTGGAATACGAAAATTTTAACCAGCCGAATGGCAAAGTAACGGCTAGCTGCTATCTGCCGGTTAATATGCCGCTGTATTCTTTGATTTTGTATGGGGTGTTGCCGAGTTACTATTTTGAAACTATCTATATTCGTCCCGGTATGTCGCTGAGCGGTCTCATGCCGGCTTTATCTGATTGTCTGGACCTAAGCGGACATGGTTTTGATCAAATCCAAATAAAAGATTTGCCCGCTAAATTGTTTACCGACATGTACGCCAAGGACTCGGAGGTTATTTTGTTTACCGGCAAATATGAGAACGCCCAAATGCTAGAGCGGGAATGCCCGGACAGCATGTTAATCTTTGAGGGTACCGGCCCTTGCCCGTTCTTTATCTTTGAGAATGCTGATACCGAAGTGGCCGCTCAAAAAGCTGTTGCCATGCGCTGCTTTAATAGCGGCCAGGACTGTGTAGCCCCGGATGCCATTTTCGTGCACAGCAGTCTGGCGAAAGCATTCACCGAGAAACTAATCCAGGAATTAAAGGCGATCAAAGTCGGCTCCTCTACTGATCCGGAAGTCCGAGTGGCTCAAGTCATTAAGGAAAAGTACTTACTCTCAGTTCAGAAATGGCTAGAGCGGCATCATGAAAATATTGTTTATGGCGGCGAAATTGACACCAAAGAGTTGGTTATCCACCCCGCCGTATTGACCCGTTCCATTGATGAGCACGAAGGCCCCTTTATGGAGCTTTTTTCGCCAATATTTTACATACTGACCTACGATAATGAAGCTTCTTTGCTGCAAAAGATTAACGACGAAAGCTTCAAGAAACGCGCCATGTACGCCTGTGTCTTTGGTGAGAACGACACGATTACCAAGAGTCTGTCACTATGCACGGTGCTGACCAACATGACAGTCAATGATCAAGAGGACGGCAATCAGCCATACGGTGGTTATGGCGCAATTGCTAACTTTGTCAGTTATCAGGGAAAGCGGCAGGCCCGTCCGCTACTCATATCACGAGATGTCCGAGAGTGGATACTGGCCAAAGAGGGTAGTCACCTCCCCGACCAAGCGCTTCAAATCGCCTAAACGAGCCGCTTCGGTGATTTCATACTCAAAATCTAGCGCATACAGCAATTCACGGCGTCGTTTCGTATCAAAGCTGGTAATGCTTTGGGTTTGAAAGCCCTTTTTAGCATCATTAAGTAGTTTACGAACCGGTCGATGAAAGCTACCGTCAACGTGCTTGGCATGCAAATCAACATCGAGCGTTCTGGCAGTCGGAAATATATCCCGGATAAGTTTATTAACCCCAGAAGTGCCGACCACAAACGTCCGTTTATCCTCAGCAGCACTGTCTTTAATGGCGGCCAGCATAAAGGCCGGCGCATACCAGCCGCCCTTTACTGAGCATAAGGCGTGGGAATCGTCACCGGTTTGGATATAGAGCGCTTTGGAGTTTGCTTCCTGCACAACACCCGGAATTTCAGTCAGTTTTTGGCGCAACGGTTCATCCGGTTCCAGACGGTACTGCCCATTCCGAGCTGGCAAACCCGGTAACGGATGTAGCGACTCTGCCGTTAAGCCAGCGTAATCCAGGCATTGCTGGAGTATCTTAGCCGTTTCCACAGCTTGCATATCGGTGGAAGTGCGGAGAAGTGTTACGGCCAGTGCTGCGCTTTCAGGTGATGCAACCGTGTCGCTGGCGTCAAGGTGTGAATGCAGCACCGCCCTCAGGAATTCAGCATCAAACATAATATTAAGATAGCCGTTCACAAACTCCACTTGGCAGGGAAATTCAGCAGTAACAGAACTTTTAAAGCGAGAGTAGATTTCCACTGGATCTTTGCGGGCTTCGCGGGCATAGCCAAAGAGCGGCACGGCATAATCAATGTGCTCGAGCTTGCCGAGCTTAGTTGCATAGATGTAGCGATCGACTTCGGCTTCGCTGGTAATACGCGAATCTGTTAAAAGCGTCCGCTGAAGCAAATCTTTTATTTTTTGTTTTATGAAAATTGCGGCCATTGTCAGCCTTCATTAAATCATAAACAAGCCAGCGATCATAAAAATCATACAGATAACCTTTTTATTGAAACGCCCGTCGTGCCGCTCGCGGAAATGGTTCGGTAAAAAGCGCGATAAAACAATACCAATAATCAACACATACAGCGGCTGAATACCTTCCAGGCCGCGCACAATAGTCACTGGCCCCCCGTTAATTGCCGCCCCTTGAATTAATTCGCCGGCCATATTCAACAACTCCACACCAACCAGGACCATCAGGAGTTTTTTACGTTTCCGATTTATAACCACTCGCAGCTGCTGCCAGTCTCTGAGCAGCAAAAATGCCACCACGCCTCCGACACCAAAGCCAGTTGAAATCCAAAAATAAATACTTGGGAATGAAGCTCTTTCATAGGCATATTTGGCAAAGATGGATACCAGTGCATAGGCTATCGCCCCGTTCACTGCAAACCAGACGGCCGCAGTAAAGCGAAGTTTTTTAAGGTCAATGACGGTGAGCGCAAACGAACCCAGCACGATCATCGCCAGCCCCACGTACTGCAAAACATGCAGTTTTTCATCCAATATAAAGAAAGCCAGGAAGGGCACCAAACCGGGCGCCAAGTTGTTGAGGGCAATCGCCACTGACGGCTCATCGTTCTCAAGCGTTTTAAAATAAAAATAATAGAACAGCACGGTCAGAGCGCCGGCCGTTAGGCCACAAATGGCCAGTTTGCTGCTTACAGATGGCGGCTGCACGAAAAAGTAAATAAAAGCGGCCGGCAAAAAACCAATGATGCCGGAAATAGCCGCCCCAAACATCGCGCTCCGGTAAACATTCCGGAGTAAATGATCGTCTAACAGATTAACGAAGGCCCATATCAGTGGTGCGATTAACGCTAAAGTAAACCAGCTCATGGTTAGGCAGTATGGCTTATCCAAAGGACCTGTCAATACGCTTTATTTGCTATGACAGGGTGTTGTTTAGTAGCATACCTACTATGACCAAGATTGCCATCATAGAAGATGACCAAGCTATCTCCCAGATGTACCGCTTTAAATTCGAGGCGGAAGGCTACCAAGTGGAAACTGCCGAAAATGGCCGTTTGGGCTTGGAACTGGTGGAAAACATGAAGCCTGACATGATCTTGCTGGATTTGATGATGCCGGAAATGACCGGCGACGAAATGCTGGAGAAATTGCGCGCTCAGCCCTGGGGTAAGAAAGTCAAAGTGATCGTGCTGACCAACGTAGGCGAGCAAGAAATTCCACCACATATTAAAGAACTCGGCGTCAGCGGCGTGATTTTGAAGGCTGACATGACTCCGCGCCAAGTCGCTGACGTCGTCAAAAAACAACTCGCCGGCTAGCAGCTTATGCCCGAAGATTACACCCCTGCGCCAATCAGCGATTCTGGCAACGAAAGCTTGCAGGGCGATTCTCTACCTGTTCGGCTTGAATTAATGAACGCTGACGAAGACACGGCTGCACTGCGTCATGTCGCCGAAGCAGCTTTTGGACATGGTCCCGATGCCGATCTTGACGAATGGTTTTCATTTGAGGAAATGAGCAAAGCTATTAAAGCCGGACGGGGTGCATGCATGAAAGCTCTTGATAGCTCTGGCCAGCTGCAAGGCTTTACCTATGCTCAACCGGAAAATCCTATTAATGGGCGCGAGGGTTTAGACAAGTGGGTTATTGTGTTGGCGGCGGTTAAACCAGAAGCTGAGGGTCATGGTATTGGCGGACAATTGCTTGCAGGCATTGAGCAGCAAGCGAGTTCTAAAGGTGCCAGCAAAATGTTCGTATATACCAATGCTGGTGATGAAAGAGTTATTAATTTTTACCATGAAAATGGCTATCAGGACGCCGGCTATGTTCGTGATTATCAACACGGTGAAGGCAATTCGGCAGTTTTCCTACTCAAACAGCTTGGCGTGTCATAATTAGAGCTATGAAAATCGCTATTTTGGGATATGACGTTGAGGGACGGACGTCTTACGAATACTTCGCGGCAGGCGGGCACGAGCTGGAAATTCGTGATCAAAATTCAGACCTGGTAGTGCCGGAAGGTGCCGCGGTGGTGCTTGGCGACAGCTATTTAGACAATTTGGATGCTTTTGACCTATTGGTGCGCACGCCGGGCTTGCCGCCCAGTGAAATCCTGGCCAAAAACCCAGGCGTGGCCGATAAAATCACCTCGCAGGCTAATGAGTTTTTGCGGGTTAGTCCAACACGGCAGATCATTGGCGTTACCGGCACCAAGGGCAAAGGTACAACTTCGACGCTGATCGCCAAAATACTGGAGGCAGCGGGCATGGCAGTGCATTTGGGCGGCAATATCGGCGTTCCGTGCCTTAGTTTGCTGCCCGATCTGAGTGCTGATTCTTTTGTGGTACTGGAGCTGTCCAGTTTTCAGCTGGTTGATTTGCAACGTTCGCCGCATATTGCCGTGTGTTTGATGGTAGTACCAGAACATTTGAATTGGCATACCGATATACACGATTACCAGCAGGCAAAATCACAGCTTTTCGCGCACCAAAGCAGCGAGGACATAGCCATTTACTATGCTGAAAATGACAATTCCAAGCGCATTGCGGCGGCTGGTCAGGGCCAAAAAATTCCCTACTATGCGGCGCCCGGCGCTGAGGTTATAGACAATGCCATTATGATTGACGGTCAGCTCATTTGCCGGGTTGACGAACTAAAGCTGCTTGGCCGGCACAATTGGCAGAATGCCTGTGCGGCAGTCACAACTGCCTGGCAAGTTACCCAAAATGTCGAGGCGCTGCGCTCGGTGCTAACTAGTTTTAGCGGCCTGCCGCACCGTCTGGAATTCGTTCGGGAACTGGATGGCGTCAATTATTACGATGACAGCTTTGGAACGGCGCCGGAAACAGCAATCGTGGCTATCCAGGCCTTTGAAAATCCAAAAGTGCTCATTTTAGGCGGTTCCGATAAAGGCGCTAATTATGATGAGCTGGCGGCAGTGATCGCGGCAAGCAATGTCCGGGCCGCACTGCTGATCGGTGAGCAAGCCGGGCGCATTCAGGCTGCTTTAGAGAAGGCCGGTTTTCATAATTTTATGCCGGGCGGCAATACTATGACGGAAATTGTGGCTGCCGCTCGCCAAGCGGCTCAGCCTGGCGACACCGTGTTACTATCCACCGCCTGCGCCAGTTTTGATATGTTTCAAAATTATAAAGACCGCGGCCAGCAGTTTACGGCAGCTGTGCAAGCACTCGCTTAAGTTGCTCAATCACGGCACTTTCCGGTTGTAAAACCGTAGCCCGGCCGGCGGCCAATTCGACAATTTCGGTTTCAATCCAGTGATAATGCGTGCAGGCCAGCACAATAACGTCAGCGCCCTGGTTTAGCACGTGAGTAATCCGCGCAGAAATTTTTTGCTGATCAACTTGCTGGTCTTCAATCATCCGCGGCCAGTCACCGCAGTCCGGCTCCAATACGGTGAGCCCGGCAGCATACTCGGTTTTGAGCCACTGATAACGCGGACTAGCCAGTGTAGTCGGCGTAGCACACACAGCAATAATGCCGTTTTTGGTTAAGTTTGCTGCCGGCTTGACCATCGGCTCAACCGCCACCAGCGGCACAGTAAAGTGCTCTCGTAAACGCGTAATCAGCGTGGTCGTCACGGTATTACAAGCCACGACAATCACCTGACAACCCTCATCAATCAGCTCCTGGAAAATCGGTACCACAAAACCAAAAAGCTCATCCGGTGTGCGGGTGCCATAGGGCACATGCTCGCGGTCTTCACGCAATATCACTTCCAGCTCGGGCAGCGCGGCTCGAATGGCGTTCGCAACCGACAGTCCGCCGACTCCGGAATCAAAAACGCCAATTTTCATAGCTTGCCTACTTGTCGACGGTCCGCTCAGCCGCCCGGATAACATTATCAAACAGTGCACACACCGTCAGCGGTCCGACGCCGCCTTTCAGCGGCGTGAGTGTTAAATCTTCACGCTCGTACACTTCGGGAGCCAAGTCCCCGACTGTCTTACCGCCTTCAGAAGCCACGCCGGCGTCAACCACAATCGCCCCTTCTTTCAACATATCAGGCTTAATCACGCCCGCCGCGCCGGTCGCCGTAACGATCACATCGGCCTGTAAGGTTTCAGCTTTAAGATCTTTAGTATATTTATCGGCAACTTCGGGCGTTACGCCACTGGCCAGCAGCATTTTTTCCAGCGGCGCACCAACGAGTTTACCCCGACCAACCAGCAGCACTCGTTTACCCTTCCCTAGCTCAACATTGTAACCAGCCAGCAGCCATAAAATAGCCATCGGTGTCGCCGGATCAAAGGTTGCCTTTGAACCCAGCCCATCAACATCTTTTTCCGCTGCCACCAAATTAACAATTTCCTCAGTTGCGCTCGGATCATCCAACGGCAATTGCACAATAATGGCATGAACGCTCGGATCATTACTTAACTTGTTAAGTAACTCTCGGATATCGCTTTGACTGACCCGGTGCACCTCAACGTCAACTAGAATATCGGCGCCGTATCGCTGTTTCAGTCGCAAGTAAACTTCAGTCACTGGATTGTCGATAGTCACCACAATGGCCAGCTTGGGATTGATGCCGTGTGCCTGCCTTAAACCACGCACCTGATGCGCCTGTCGCTCCTTAATGAAGCCGGCCAGTTCCGACCCGTTCAACAATTTCATTACCTTAAGTTTAGCATATTTTCTTGCCAAAACAGAGGTACTTTGCTAAAGTTTGGTGAACGTAGACGCTGCATTCGCGTCTACAAAAAGTGCCGCCGGCACTTTTCAGGGCCAGTAGCTCAGCTGGTTAGAGC
>CAYZSM010000003.1:11369-14033 GCA_964481105.1 uncultured Candidatus Saccharibacteria bacterium
GCACCTGCCTCTTAAGCAGGGTGTCCGGGGTTCGAGTCCCCGCTGGCCCTCCAACCTTCGAATATGGCCGCAAAAGCTTCTTCTTTCTCTTTAGAAGAGGCTTTTTTGCTCGCTTATGCTTGCCCCTAGATCTCATTCATGAGAAGCTGAACTTAATTACTATGGATAATGAATCGGGCTCTGTCGAAAATCCACCTCAAGTACCACCTAATCAACAACTCTTACTGCCAAATTTTCAGGTACAAATACCAATGCCAGGTCAGCAACCACCTTCAAATGTGCAAATACTTGTTGAAACTATAAAAGAATCCACCAAAGAAGGTAACTCTTCTGAGGCTCAGGTTGCTCAACAAATAATTTTAATCTCGGCAGCGATTTTAGCTGTTGTTGGCGGATTTGCATTTAGCAGTAATGAGGGAAGTTTTAATGCACTAACCACTTTATTACTTATGATTACTGTTGTTTGCCTCGGTGGATCTTTATTTTCGGGCGTAGTTCATTTTATTATGGAACGCCAGTTTTGGTACGGCAATAGACAAAAAGGCATTGCCGCGCTGAACATAGTTAAGAAGGTTTCAACACCTTTGGATCAAGAAAATTCAGCTTTACAGGCTTTGTCTGAACTCAATGAAGGCTCTAAAAGGGTGGCCTTTTGGTTTCAAATTGCTAGCTTTGTAATTGGTATAATCACTCTTCTGGTTCTAATCTCTGCTGTCATAATCTCTAAGGCACACTAAAAGTTTATAGTTTTTGTTGACACTAGCGCACTAGTATGCTAGTATAGACCACATGTCAGACTTTAATGACGTTATCAGTTTAATACACTCTATCAGAGACAAAGCAGTACTCGAAGATTTGCTTATTGGTGTCACGACCGAGAAAGAGCGGAGCGAATTGGCTCAACGAGTAGAAATTGTGAAGCGCTTGCTTGCAGGTGAAGTTCAAGCCAAAATCGCCAATGACCTTGGTGTGGGCATTGCCACTGTTACCCGTGGTTCTAAAGAACTGGCCCAAGGTAGGTTCAAAGCACTCAGGGAAAAGTCATGAAAACACGCGCATACATATTGAACGGTTACGGTGAGCGAAGTGCTTGGTGGAACTCTCGCTATACTTGGGAGTCTATTTAATTTTGTAAATCTTTGCTAAAGCAAAAGGCGACTCCCGAAAGGGAGTTTTTTAATTTAAGGAGGACTATTGTGAGTAAATTTAATATGAAACCGCTAAAGACACAGAATGTATTTGAGGTTGAGCCGGATAAAATCATCGATCCATTTGAGCGGAAAGCCGTACTTGCTATGCAAGCAACAGGTTTATACGTTCAGGGCGACGGTGCATTTGAAAAAACATACAAAGCGTTGCAGCACGCCTCAGAAGTAGTCGCCAAACCGCCTACTATGACTTATGAAGATGTTGTGTTTCGCAATAAGATACCTGCTGACATTGAAGACGGCTACTTCCCCGGAGTGAGAGTGCTTTCAACGAAGCCTGATATAGCCGTGTCTGAGGCAGAGTTCTACCGAGCTCATCGACGCATTGAAGGAAAACTCTATCGCGTAATAGGGGAACTGATGTTTTCAGGCCCTTACAACTCTGATGAAACTAGCCCAAGCAAGACACTAGAAGCCGCTCTTGCAGGCATTAAAGACTTACATCAGCATCTTGGAGCAGAGGCTTTTAATGCTTTTAGGCCATATTTTACCGGCTTAAATGGCTACCCTGGTGCAAGCGGTTTATATTCCGAATCCATTCCGATCATTGACCTACTTGTCCATGGAGGCAGCAATATTACTGATGAAGAACGAGAAACCATGAGAGAAAACCTTGATAAGGGACTTTACCCGAATCACAACGGGCACAGTGCACTTTTTAGAGCATTACTCGATACTGATGAGTCACCAATTATGTTACCCCAAACACTAAAACAAGGTTTAGAACGACAACTCAATCAATTCCGTGGACGGCATATGAGCACCGTGAGGAAATTTGTTCCTCAGGCAATGACTGGCACTGCTGAGGGCAGCGGTGGAGTTGCAAATGTAGCTGACTATTTAAAGTCTAAAATAGTTCGTAACGAGAGAAGGTTACAAAATGACTAAGATTGGGATAGGCCTGCCCGGTCAAAGTATTCAAAATGTGAGAGGGGCAGCAGAGGCTGCCGCCCCTTACAACTTTGACAGCTTTTCAGTATATGGAGATCTAGGTGATCTTCCACCATATGCCGTTTTACATGCCTGTGCTGACTTACTAAAAGGCACATCTATAAATGTTGGCCCTATGGGTGTGCCCGTAGGGCTACAGCATGCTGAGCTTATAGGCATGCACGCCCTTGCGCTTGAAGAACAATTAGCAACTCAATCTTACGTGGGATTAGTGAGAGGTGCCTTCCTGAGCACAATAGGCGAGAAGCCTGTCTCGCTTGCAAAACTTGAAAGTACGATAGCTGACCTACGAGAAAAGTTTGATGAACACGAGAAGCCAATCCCTATTTTTATAGGCGGCTTTGGTCCTAAAGTCTTGAGCCTAGCAGGCCTACTAGCAGTTGACGGCGTGAAACTTGGTGGCAGTACAAATCCAGTTCTTGCCGAAAAAGCAAAACAAACTATTAATAACCCGCGCACGAAAATAGTGTTAGGTGCTGTTTCTGTAATAGATACTGACAGAAAA
>CAYZSM010000004.1:0-13571 GCA_964481105.1 uncultured Candidatus Saccharibacteria bacterium
TCTAAATGGACCAACCCGTTCACCGGCGGTGTTAATAACATCGTCGGAGCGGCCAATAAACCAAAAATAGCCGTCTTTATCCTGCACAGCCGCATCGCCGGAAATATACCACTCACCGGTAAAATAAGAATCGAACTTTGATTCATTGTGCCAGATGGTTTTCATAAGTGACGACACGGAATCGGCCTTAAGTGCCAGATTGCCTTGTTCACCAGTTGGCAACTCCGTGCCGTGTTCGTCGACAATGGCAGCCACTACACCAGGCAGCGGTTTGCCCATGGAGCCGGGTTTAATATCCAAAGCCGGGTAATTTGTGATGCTGATAGCGCCGAGCTCGGTCTGCCACCAAGTATCGTGGAAAGCCAGCCCGAAGGCCTCCAGACCCCACCAAATAGCTTCCGGATTAAGCGGCTCACCGACACTACAGAGATGACGAAGTGACTGCAACTGAAAATCTTTGGGCTGAACTGGGGCAGCCATCAACATACGAATAGCCGTCGGTGCCGAATACCAGATAGAAACCTTGTAATCTTCTAGAACTTTGTACCAGTTTTCCGGACTAAAGCGACCCTCGTAAATTACAGAGGTAGCACCGAGGCCCCACACTCCCAGAACACCATATACCACCCCGGTAACCCAGCCTAAATCAGCCGTGCACCAGTAGACATCGCTATCTTGGATATCCAAGGAGTATTTACTACTGGTTATGGCCTGCAAAATGTCGCCATGACCATGAACGACGCCTTTTGGCTTGCCGGTGGTGCCGGAAGTGTAGAGCATGTAGGCATGCTCTTCAGGCTTCAGATGAACGCAATCAAACTCCTTGGCGGCTTTGGCCATCTCCTGATTGTAATAAATAATATCGGCGGCTTCTGGCTGGGTTTCGGAGCCGCGTTCGACGATAACAATCTGGCGCAATTTCGGCAAATCCTTTTGAATGTTTTGAATACGCGGGTACAGTTCGGCGGTGGTGATAATAACGCTGGCTTCACTGTCGGCCAAGCGATCCAAAAGGGCCATTTCCTGGAAGGCGGCAAACATAGTGCCGGCAATTGCTCCAAGCTTGAGAATACCCAAGAAAGCCACGTAGCGCTCCGGAATTGTTGGCAAGAAAATAAACACGCGGTCACCCTTAGCAACGCCATTGTCGACCAGCACATTTGCAAAGGTATCAGTTAGTTCTTTCAGTTGACCGAAGCTGTAGCTTTCTTTTTGACCATCAGCGCCTTCATAGAGCAGGGCGGCTTTATCGCGGCGATCACCAGCAGCATGGCGATCAACACAGTTATAGGCCATGTTCAAAGTGCCGTCAGGGAAATAGTCCACCAGTTCTTTAGAAGCCTGGTCCCAGCTGAAAGCTTCGTAAGCCTGTTCGTAATCAGCCATATTCGGCGGCACAGCCAGCTGCTGTTGATCTTTACGAATAATATCGGGCTGATCGCTCATGGCGTGGAGACCTCCTGTTTAGTATTTTCACTGATGTCCACATCCATAATACATTGATTGCTCACCATGTGAAGGCCATAATCTTCGGCGAACTCTTCGGCATCATGACCATTCGCGCCTTCGGCCAGCCACACTGTTCGAATATTGCCGCGGTCAACGACTTCCCGCAGATGGGGCACTACTTCATCCGGACGTCGGAAAATATCGACAATATCAATATGGGTGGACGGGGGAATATCCAGCAAACTAGCATAGGCTTTTTCGCCCAAAGCCTCAGTGATGTGCGGATTTACCGGGATGATTTTGTAACCGCGCTGTTGGAAATATGCAGCAACTTGATGACTATGCCGCTCCGGCTTATCGGATAGGCCGATAAACGCAATGGTGTGAGCGTCTTTGAGGAGGGCACCTGGCTGCTGGCTGGTGCGGTCGATAATCAACGGCTGGATACCAGACCATTGCCAATTTTCAATCTCCGGTGGATCGCCGCCCTCACGCTCAATATACTGACGATGATCTTCGAGGTTTTTTTGATAACGAGCACCGAGCGTTTGCTGCTTGGATTCGTCAATAACCGCCTCTTTAGCCGCTAAATCAATGATTTCGCGGGCCAGGTGATAGCGATCTGTTCGATTGCGGACCTGCATATCAAATGGCGTCGTGGTGCCGCCTTCCTCAATATAGCCATGCACACTGAAACGTTGCGGATTTTTAACATTGAATAACATGCTCTTTAGCGCCTCCGGATAGCCATGAAAATTAACGATTACTGGCTTGTCGACCGTGAAGTATTTTTCGGCGTTCGGAATTTGCGGATGGAATTCGTCATCACAGGCGCAAGCGGCTTGCAAGCGTACCATATTGACCATTCGCACTCGAATTTCCGGGGCGTCGCGCTTAACAATCTCAATCGCCGCCATGACTTCCTTGGTTACATAGTCACCAATACCGACTAGTACGACATGCGGGTCTTTATCGCTGGCAAAATCCCAGACCGACAGACCATCCTCTAGCGCGGTTTTGGCCTGTTCATAGGAGAGCCAGCGTGGCTCGGGTGTTTTGCCGGCAGTAATGATGTTCATCTGATTGGTCGAGGCCATTGCTTCTTCCATGACTGCCAACATGCTATTGTCGTCAACCGGGAAGTAGGCTTTGATAAAATCATTGTGTTTTTCGAGCATTCCAGAGACAAAACTGGGGTTTTGATGCGAGTAACCGTTATGCTCTTGGCGCCAAGCCGTAGAGGTCAAAAGATAATTCAACGAGGGAATGTCCTGGCGCCACGGCATTTTGCGGACATATTTCAAGAATTTTTGATACATATGCGCCATGCTGGAAAAAATTTGGGCGAAAGCTTCATATGTGGTGAAAACAGCGTGGCGGCCCGTCAATACATAACCCTGCGCCAATCCGTGCATAGTGTGTTCAGACAGCATTTCCAGCACCCGGCCATCTCGGGCCAGGTCTTTATCGGCCGCATCATGCGGCCAGACGAAGCCGCGAGCAGTCACTTGAAACACATCATCCAGGCGGTTAGAATAAGTTTCATCTGGTGACAGTAGCCGCAAGTTGCGACTTTCTTCATTCAAAACAAACAGTTCACGCAGATAACTGCCGGCCATCCTAAGGGCATTGGACTGAATTTCACCGGGAACTTCAATTGATTTTTGAAAGCTGGCGCTATCCGGCAACTGTAGCGGCTTATAGTTGTGCCCGAACATGTGCGGATTATCGCCCATTCGCTGTGCTTCCTCGGGAAGAATATCCAAAATGTCGTGATCGAAACCGGTTTGCGGGTCGAAGAGTTCTTCAAAATGATAGGAACGCAACCAAGCTTCCAGTTGGCGCAGTTCATGGTCATCGGTGCGAACGGTCGGCATAACCACTTGATGTGCTCGAATCGTGCCCTCAATCGGTTCACCGCGTAGTTCGCGTATGGTCGTCCAGCCCTTAGGACTTTTGAGAATAATCATTGGGAAGCGCGGCGTAAACTCCTCGCCGTTTTGTCGGGCCCGACGCTGAATATCGGCAATCCGCTGGTAAGAAGTTTCTAATGTATCCAGCATCTGTTGATCAAGATCATCGCCCTGGACAATAAATGGCTCGTAGCCGTACCCGTTAAATAAATCAGTTAGTTCCTGGTCGCTCATCCGGCCAAAAATTGTCGGCCCGGAAATTTTGTAGCCGTTCAAATGGATAATGGGTAATACAGCTCCGTTAGTGGCCGGGTCAATCAGTTTATTGGCATGCCAGGCGGTGGCAATCGCCCCTGTTTCAGCCTCGCCGTCGCCAATCAAGCACACTGCTAGTAAATCAGGATTATCGAGCACTGCACCATACGCTGAAGCCAGCGAATAACCCAGTTCGCCGCCTTCCAGAATCAAACCAGGTGTTTCCGGGCTGCAATGGCTGGAAAAACCATAGGGCCAGGCGAACATTTTCGAGATGTAACGGATACCATCAGGATCTCGGCTGGCCTGCGGATAATACTTTTCCAGAGTTCCTTCCATGAACAGGTTAGCTTGGAGGGCCGGCATGCCATGGCCAGGGCCCAATACGAAAACAGCTTCTTGCTGATGTTTCTTCAGCATATAATTGGCATGCGCGTAAACAAAATTAATACCCGGACAAGTACCCCAGTGGCCGAACAACTTCGGTTTGATATCAGTTGACTCAAGGGGGCGCTCTAGCAGGCAATTATCTTGCAAATAAATTTGTGTTACCGACAGGTAGTTCGCGGCTCGAACATATTTTTGGATTTTGATAATCTCGTCAGCGGCCATGAAACTCCTTTGAGGTGTAACTTTATTATACGCCCCTAGGCGAATTCCGCTACCTCGGCTGCCGAGAGAATCATCGTCACTTTTGCGTCATCACGAAAGACTTCGTGATAGCCTAATTTACTATAGGCAGCCAGTGCCGCCGGATTATTAACGCTGGTTTGCAGCCATATGCCGCTAATAGGCTGGTTTTTTTCCTTCATAAACTGCAGGTGCAATCGCAAGCTTTGCTTTAGGAAGGGAACAGCGAGTCCATGCCCGCTGTAGCCCTCGTAAATACGAATAGCAAATGTTTCAGTCGGGACTTCGGCTAGATCGAGCGACAGCGGAAATTGCGCCGGTCCGTACCAAATGATGCCGCCGAGATCGTTTTTGGCACCAAGTAACCAGTGCATTTCTCGGCCTTTGGCGCGCCATTTCTCAAGCATCTGCTCATTACCAAAACGCTCCTGGGCATCGCGCGGCGTGTACTGCAAAATGGCTGGTTGGCGGGATTTAGTGACCAATTGAGCATCTAAAGCCGGATCTTCGCCAACAGCTATTTGCCGGCCGAGCGGCTGAAGGGCTTCGTCGGCATCAAAAAGCTGTAAATTCATTAAGCTTCTTCCTTATCTAAAGGCGCCAGTATGGTTGCTAATTCCTCAGCCAGACGCTTACTGCGCTCCTCAGCATCGGGCGCTTCCACCATAATCCGCAGTTTTGGTTCGGTACCCGACGCGCGGATATTAAGCCTTCCGCTGCCCTGCAGTTCTTGGGAGTTACGGGCAATAAAAGCTTCAACATCTGGGTGGTCCAAAAGTTGTTTATTATGCAAAGGAATATTACAGATAGCCTGCGGCAGTAATTGAAGTTCGTCATGCCAATCAGCCAACGATTTACCGGAGGCCTGGACTTGGACCAGCGTGCGGACTGCCGCTAATAGCCCGTCACCGGTTGGACTATAGTGCGCCAGAATAATATGTCCGCTCTGTTCGCCGCCCAGCTGCAGGCCGGTTTGTGCCATTCCTTCCAAAACGTAGCGATCGCCGACAGCCGTTCGATGTAAGGGAATATCGTGTTTTTGGAGACTAGTCTCTAAGCCCTGATTACTCATAAGTGTAGCCACCACTCCCGGCTCATGTCCACACACCGCCAAAATATATAACAGATGGTCACCACTCAGCAGGCGCCCCTGAGAGTCCACCAACATAACCCGGTCGCCATCACCATCAAAGGCAGCGCCGCCGTCGAGCTGCCGTTCAGCTACCTGAGCCTGCAGCGCTGCAGTGTCCGTAGCCCCGCAGGCAACATTGATATTCCGGCCGTCCGGCCGATCAAACAGAGGGGTCACTTCGGCGCCAAGCTCAGTAAAAACTTGCGCGGCTACGCCGCTGGTGGCACCGTTGGCCGAATCCAGAGCCAGTTTCAGGCCATTTAGGCGGTTGCCTTCGGCGCTAGCTACTAAAAAGCGGCGATATTCCTGCACGGCATCCGGCACTTCGGCGCTGGAACCGCCAGGAACATCTGACAATTCACTGAGAATAAGCTCGTTCAAACCGGCTTGAATTTCATCTGTTAACTTGTCGCCGGCCGCTGTAAAAACTTTGATGCCGTTATCGGAGTAGGGATTGTGACTGGCGGTAATCATTACTCCGGCCTGCGCACCACGCTGTTTGGTCAGATAGGCGAGTCCAGGGGTCGGTAACATACCGACATCTTCGACGCGGGCACCTCCAGCTACCAAGCCTTCAATCACTGCTTTAGCCAACATCGGTGAAGATTCCCGAGGATCACGACCGACAAGTATCAGCTCGCCATGCTTAGTAAAATAGGCGGCAACGGCGCGGCCGATCTGTGTTACACCGGCCGAATCCAGCGGATACACACCGGCTGGTCCGCGTATACCATCGGTGCCAAATAAGTTTTGTTGCATAACTGAGGCATTATACTACGGGACCGATAAAATTTTTAGGGGTCAGCTGGACTATGCCGTCGGCAATTGACTTGCAGCGGCTTCATCGAGTAACCAAGTAACCTGGCCACCCGCCGCTTCAATAGTTGCCGCCACTTGGGCCACCGGCAGTGTATTGTCCCCGCCAATAGCACGAGCAGCCACTGCTGCTTTCGCCGCCCCCGAAATCATGATTAATGCCTGCTCGGTCCCCTGAAGCGCCTTAAGACTTAGCGTAAATCGGTCAGCCGGTGGTTTTGGGGAGTTATGAACTGGCACTACTAACTGATCGGTAAGCGACAACGCGGGATTACCAGGAAAAAGCGAAAAAGTATGCCCATCATCGCCAATACCAAACCAGACCACATCAAGGCGGGGGATACCTGGAACTTTGACAGGCAAGTCGGCCAAACGAGTTTCGTATTGGGCGGCTGCTTCCTCGGCTCGCATATTATGCGGCGGCACTAACTTATTTTCTGGAAGCAGGGGCAAGTGATCAATCATTGCTTCGCTGGCCTGTCTCCAATTTGAATCGGCATGGCCCAGGGGTACGTAGCGTTCATCCCCCATCGCAACCCTGACATGTTCCCACGGCACACTGGAAGCGTATCTGTCGGCAATCACGCGGTAAGCCTCCAGCGGTGTGGAGCCGCCAGCCAGCACCCATGTCACGTCACTCTGGGCATCTATTGCTGCGTTCAGCTGCCCTGTAACCAGTTCGGCAGCCATTTCAGCCATTTTTGTAGTGTTTTCGCTAATTAATATGTCGGCCATATTAATGACTCCTTTCGGTTACGCAAAATTATACTATACTAAAAGGCATGCCTTCCCAGACTGAACCAACTGCCGATATCGCCGTTATCGGCCTGGCCGTAATGGGGCAAAACCTGATTATGAACATGAACGATCACGGCTTTACGGTGGTGGCATTTAACCGCACCGTCAGCAAAGTTGATGATTTTTTGAGCAATGAAGCCAAGGGCTCACAGGTGATCGGCGCTCATTCTATCGAGGAAATGGTAGCGGGGCTGAAACGGCCGCGCCGGGTAATGCTGATGGTTAAAGCCGGTGAAGCCGTGGATGCAACTATTGAACACTTGTTGCCGCATTTGGAAGCTGGCGATATTATCATCGACGGCGGCAATTCGTTGTTTAGCGATACTGAACGCCGTCTGAAACTGGTGGAATCTAAAGGTTTACTGTACGTTGGCACCGGTGTTTCCGGCGGCGAAGAAGGCGCCCGGCATGGTCCGTCGATTATGCCCGGCGGTTCCTCGGCTGCCTGGCCGCACATCAAAGATATTTTCCAGGCAATTGCCGCTAAAACCGAAGATGGCACACCCTGCTGCGACTGGGTTGGCGAAGGCGGCGCCGGTCACTACGTTAAAATGATCCACAATGGCATTGAGTACGGTGATGAACAGCTGATTTGCGAAGCCTATGACCTCATGAAGCGACAGCTCGGGCTGTCAGCAACAGCTATGGGAAAGATTTTTACGGAATGGAACCAGGGTGAGCTTGACAGCTATCTTATTGAAATTACCGCCGCGATTCTCCAGCATCAGGCCGAGGACGGCGAGCCGCTAGTTGAGAAAATCCTTGATACTGCTGGCCAAAAGGGCACCGGCAAATGGACGGTGGTTAATTCGGCTGAACTTGGCCAGCCGGTAACGCTGATTAGCGAAGCGTTGTTTGCTCGCTTTACCTCTGCTCTCAAGGAAGAACGCCAGAGTGCCGCCAAGACCTTGAAAGGTCCGTCGCCGCAATTTTCTGGAGACCGTGATGCGGCTGTTGAAGATATTCGCCAGGCGCTGTACGCCGCTAAAATCATCAGTTACGCCCAAGGCTACATGCTGCTAAAGGCCGCCTCGGCCGAATACGGTTGGAATCTTAACTACGGCGGCATTGCCCTGATGTGGCGCGGCGGCTGTATTATTCGTAGCCGCTTCCTGGGCGATATCAAGGCCGCTTTTGACGACAACCCAGACCTGAGCAACCTTATGCTAGCGCCATTTTTTGCCCAAGCGATTGATTCACACCAGCACTCTTGGCGTCATGTCGTCAGTAATGCCGCTATCACTGGAATCCCGCTGCCGGCGATGAGCTCGGCGCTGAGTTTTTATGACGCCTACCGCAGTCAGCAACTGCCAGCTAATTTACTGCAGGCCCAACGCGATTATTTCGGCGCTCACACCTACGAACGAACCGATAAGCCACGCGGCGAGTTTTACCACACCAATTGGACCGGCCAGGGCGGTGACACCAGTTCCAGCACATATAACGCCTAAGATCTAGCCGAGGCTTTTGCGTAGGCCAGCCATTTCGGTAATGAGTTGGGTTTGGGCGGCAGGATCGTTTTCTGTTAAAAGCTGGGCACTAAGCTCTTGGTGACGCTTTTCTTCCTCAGTTTGCGGTCCTTCCAGTGTGCCCAGAATCGTTTCGGCGGCAGTGATATCTTCTTGAATGTCGTTCCAGGCGGGATTATTGGCAGCCAGTTTGGCCACATTATCACGGTTCAAAAAGCGGCCGGCGGTTTGGAAATCGGCTGCCAGATGGGGATAAGTTTCACGCAGTATCTCGAGATCTTCACGGTTTAACTTCTGGAGCGCTCGGCCCAACCCGATGAATTCCGGCGGTACACCAATAGAATAAAAGCCGGCGGTAAAGGTGATGGCCCGCGGCAACTTTTGCTCTCCCAAATTGCGCGAATAAGCCAGCAAACCAATGTGCTGACGGCGGTCGCGGCGTTTGGGCACGGCCTTAAAATAACCCTGCATATCAGCGGCAATTGCTTGCAGTGTTTGTTTGTAGAACTGTGCCGACTGTTCCGCAATAGCGACCAGGCGTTCTTGATGATCGGCCGGTATCTTGAGGGGCGTTTGGTTCGGTAATTCCTGTTCCAGTCGCTGAATGGCCGCCTGTACCATTTCTTGGGGATGATCATAGCGGAAGGATGACTGAACAGTGACGGTGCGGGCGCCAGGGAACTCTTCCAGGAACCGGTCAATCCGAGCTGGCTCTGGCGATAATCCACCCCTGAAAAGCAAGCTGCCCGGACCCAAAATTGGCAGCACCGCAATACCGGTTTGCTCAGCAAATTCATATAATCGGGCCAAAGCGACTTTGTTACCAATGATTCCGGCCAGTAGTCCTGAGGCCAGTGCTGAGTCAGAGCAGGCCAGGAAAGCCCGAATATATTCCGGGCGACGACCGAAATGCTCCTCGTGCAGGCTTACATATGCTTTTAATAAATCCGCCACACCCAACTGGCTTTCGACGCTTTCCACCAGCGGTATCATTTCCAAATAATCATCATTATCCGGTTCTTTTTTGGTAAAATCACTGTTTTTGAACTGCGCCAGCTTTTGAAATAGCTTTTGGATACGCATCAGCTGCTCGGGACGTTCGGTCATCGGCAAAATCACTTCAAACAGCGGCCGCTTTTCAAACTGCAAGTCCCGCGCAAAATCTTCACCGCTGAGAATGACGGTCATCGCCTGGAGCAAGTTGTAGCCTTTTTCTTCCCAAATATTCGGAACCCGGAACGTCAAAAACTTATCGCGTCCTAGCTGCTGCTCGGCAAAATAATCATGGTGCTCGCTAAACATGCGGTCGATCACTGCCGCATCGGCGTGTTTACCTTCCCAGTCCCACATATATTCCGTCACATTGAGGTCTTGGAAGCAAACCAAAGCTTCAGTTATTTCTTGGTAGGCTCCAATGAATGATTGCTGCTCGTTCCAAAACGGTGCGCCGGCGTTGTCAGGATGCTGGGTAGCCATTGTCGCCGGAATTTTTCTCATGTTTCGGATTCCTTACCAACAAAGTTTTTTATGGCTTGAAGGGCTTCATGAAGTGTATTTTCATCAGTTACAAAGGTTAAACGGGCAAAGCCGGGGGCACTAAAGGCTTCTCCGGGCACCAGGGCAACACCCGCTTCAATCAATAGCCGCTCGCACCACTCAGCGCTATTGTTGGTGAGCTGACGGACATCCAGAAACACATAAAATGCGCCACCAGGGATGTTGTGAGTCAGGCCGGGCACTTCTGAAAGGGTGTCGATAACCATTTGCCGCTGCTTGATAAGCGCGTCGAGCGTGCTCTTTGGCGGCTGGTCATGCCGCTGCATCGCTGCCAGAGCCGCATATTGACTGGGTACGCTGGCATTCGCCGTGACATGGCTGAGTAAACTGGTCACGCCATGCGCAATATGACTATCGGCAATCAAATACCCAATCCGCCAACCCGTCAAAGCCTGACTCTTGGAGAAACCATTGATAATCACCAGCCGCTCAAAACCGCAACTAGCAGGCAGTGTAAAATCCTGTTGATATATTAGTTTGTTGTAAATGTCATCTGAAATAACCGTTATCTCACGATCTTTAAGCAAAGCGGCGACTTTTTTCAGGGCATCGGCCGAAAATACCGCCCCGGTGGGGTTTTGCGGCGAATTGATAATAATAGCCTTCGTCTTCGGAGAAAGAGCTGCGGCGATAGCTTCCGGATCCAGATCATACTCAGCGCTCAGTGGCACATCTACTGGGGTACCGCCAGCCAGTTCAATCAGGGGATGATACGTCGTGGTCCAGGCAGGAGTTGGTACAATTACTTCATCGCCAGGATCCAATAAAACCTGAAAAGCCGCAAAAAGCGCTGGCTTAGCGCCGGCTGTGACGACAACATTAGCCGCCTGGATCCACTCCAGGCCGTAAAATGCTCGCGATTCCTGCGCAATCAGCTCCCTCAGTTCCGGCATGCCGGCCACAGCTGTGTATTTATTCTGGTTCAGTTTTTTGGCCACGGCCTCTTGGATATATTCCGGCGTATCGGTGGCCAGCTCGCCAGCGGTGAGATTATAGATGGTCTTGCCCTCGGCCGCTAATTGCTTGGCCCGGGCATTCAACGCGAGAGTGGCACTCTCGCTCAAGCGAGCCATTCGCTCCGCCAGAACAATCGGTGTCATTACTCCTTAGTATACCTCCTGTAAGCGCTTCTGGCCACTGTGTCTCTACAGGAAACTACACCCCCTTGGTAAAGCATGTATGGAGGATGTATATCCATTGTGCATACATCCTCCATATGTCCTCCATACATCGTCCATACATTGGCCAACAAAGAACACGGGCGTGTAGCAAAATAAGCTATACAAAGTATAGCGATGAGTGTATACTAGTGTTTAAGATATGGCTGACGTAATTATTTCCGCTGAGAATGTGACTAAAAAATATGCTGGCGACATTGTGGCGGTTGACGGTATTTCATTTGCGGTCAAAAAGGGGGAAATTTTTGCCTTTTTAGGACCGAATGGCGCCGGCAAAAGCACTACCATCAAAATGCTAACTACCATGTTGCGGCCGACGAGCGGCACCCTAAAATTAGCCGGTCACGATGTTACAAAAGAGCAAAGTAATGCCCGCAAGTCCTTTGGTATTGTATTTCAAGATCCTAGTCTCGATGAAGAATTGTCAGCATATGAAAATATGGAACTCCATGCCACGCTGTACGCTGTGCCAAAGGCCAAGCAGCAAGAGCGGATCGAGGAGTTGATGCGGCTGGTAGAGCTGTGGGCTCGCAAAGACTCCATGGTTAAGACATTTTCCGGCGGCATGCGGCGACGGCTGGAAATTGCCCGCGGTCTGTTGCATGAGCCAAAAATCCTGTTCCTTGATGAGCCAACCCTGGGCCTCGACACCCAAACCCGCAATTTGATGTGGGAATATGTTCAAAAGTTAAGCCGGGAAAAGGGCATGACCATATTTTTTACGACACATTATCTGGATGAAGCCGAAGCTGTTGCTGAGCGTATTGCCATAATTGACCACGGTAAAATCACTGCCGAAGGGACGACAGCGGCGCTATGCAAGCAAACCGGCACTAAAACTTTGGAAGATGCCTACTTGAAGTTAACGGGGGAAACCCTGCGCGACGAATCGAGTGCCGGCAATAACGGCCTGAACTTTAGAATGGCGTTACGGAATAAAGGGCTACGAGGTTAGCATGGAGGTATTACGCATACTTTGGCTGCGGCAAATGCGCCGTTATGTGCGCAGTCGCTCGCGTGTACTGGGAGCTTTCGGCCAACCGGTTTTGCTGATGCTGGCACTGGGTTATGGTATTGGTGCGATCTATAAACGAGCCGGTGAAGGGAATTACTTGCAATTCTTGGTTCCCGGTATTATCACTCAGACCATCTTGCTGTCTGCGGTTTTTTGGGGTCTGATTATTTTGCAGGATAAGCGGTTTGGATTTTTGGCGGAACTGCTGGTGACACCCGTGACCCGCCTCCGTATTTTACTGGGCAGTGCTCTTGGCGGCGCCACAATTTCAATGATCCAAGGGATTTTTATCCTAATTATTGCCAGTGGTTTCGGCTTTCGACCGGCACATTGGGTGATGATTGGACCGGCACTGCTGGTTATGGCTTTCATGACGCTGGCTTTAACTTTTTTCGGTGCCGGAGTTGCCTCAATGGTCGAAGATTTTCAGGGCTTTCAGGGAATTAATAACTTTTTAATCTTACCGCTATTCTTTTTGTCGAGTGCTTTATATCCTTTAACTAATATACCGGCCGCCCTCAAACTTATTACGGTGCTTAATCCTGTCACCTACATGGTGGACGCATTGCGTGAGCTGCTGGCTGGTCAGGGTCACTTCAGTTTAGGACTGGATTTGGCAGTAATTGCGGTAACTTTCGCGCTCGCCTTGGCATTTGCTGTCAACCGCTTTAATCGGATTGAAATCTAGTTCGGATACTGATATTCGCGGCTCAGGTATTCCTGATACACATTAGATTCCTGACACGGTTCATCGCCCCGGCGGCATACACCACCGTCAAAATGTGCATACGCCATGAATACCGCTTGCTTAATCGCCAAGTCTTCCGGCAAAACGTTAGCATCAAATTCCCGGATCGGATAACCAATATAAAATCTGAGCGGCACGGCCACATAACCGGCATACTGGCGGATTTGGTATTGATCATGAGCCTGGGTGGCATAGCGGCCGGTTACCATATGATCGCTATGGTCTATAATTTGTTGCCCGGCAAAGCCGCTTTGCGTACGAATTTCGGCGGGCTGGTAAGCGTGCATGAACGCAATTAATGCTTCTATGAGCTGGCTGTTTGTGTAGTTGGACTGGCGGTCCACGGTCTGGACCACAGGAATAGCGCCGCCTTCTAATTCGGCTAGACTTTGGCTTTGAGAAGTATGAAAGCCCTGGCCGCCCAAATTGCCGTCCGGCAAATGCATGAAAATCAGGCTGACATGATCATTGCCGACTGGACTAGCCACGGTCACGAATTGGCCACCGGATAAGGCTACTACTTGGTGTGTCCAGATGATGTTTGGCGTACCAAGCATCATCGCATAGGCCGCTTCTGAGCCGTGTTCCCGTGCCAACCAGTACTGCTGACT
>CAYZSM010000005.1:0-13130 GCA_964481105.1 uncultured Candidatus Saccharibacteria bacterium
CCACAGCCACTAACCAAGCGTTCGCTAACGAAGGCCTTACTAACCGCCGATGTGCGTGCTCAGCTCCGCCAGGCTGACCGGATTGTGTTTGAAGAAATGCGGGCCGCCAAGTTGCTGGAAACTATCAAGCAGTTCCCGGTAATTATCATTCCGCTGGCGTTTGGCAAAATAGGACAGCGCTCCATTGTGCTCCGGCCGGTCACCACCAGCACATTTATGACCGTACAAGCCATGCTGCCCGGCCGCGACCTGCCGTCCGACTTTTTAGCCACCATATCGAGTCGCATCCTGGCCGAAGTGCCCGGTATTTCGCAGGTCTTCCTTGATCTGACCAATAAACCGCCGGCTACTACTGAGTGGGAATAATTGAAAGATTTCTAGGCTATATCAGCCGCGATGTGTCCCTCTTTACAAAAGATACCGTGAAGGCATTCACAAATTCGTTTACTGCGTGCTAAATTACGTTGCTGTTCTTTCTCTAAACCACTAGGCGTCCGAGGAGTCTGGGTAGTGTAAGCTCGGGAAACCGCATGCGCCGTCAACGTATTAGCGGTGATAGCCAAAGCTGTGTCTACCAGAACATGCGCCAGTAAGCGTTCTCCACTTGAAACCATGGCATTCGCATCTAGAAATTGCTCTGTCCAACTTTTCCGGTAGATGTCCTTATTCATAGAACCTAAATAACTTTCTAATAAACCCGGGATTGTTAGTACTTGCTCAGGAGATTTTATAACGACGTCTACACGCCCTGGATTGATTACTCCTTCAGCATCAAAGTCAGAGAACCCAACAAAGTAAGTACTAGGCTCTAGCAGCCCAAGTGTTTCTCGATTTTCGCTGCCCTGGGCAACAATAATATTGACATGAGGTTCGCTGCCCTTGGGGTACTTTCTATCGGTGGTGGATAAGGCGAATATATCAGCGGCTGGATTTTCATAAACGGGGATAACTGGTATCAGTAATGATGTCGGATCAGCTTTTCGGGTCATCCAAAAAGTTGCTTCCTCGCCGCATGGTGCCCAATAGGCAAACTCTGGTGGGAGGGAAGGCATACCTGTAATTAATGGTTGCTCAGAGGAAAAATCTGGTGAAGCCATAGGGCTAGAGCTGGCCCAGATTAATGCGTATTACAACCGAAGTTTGCGGGTGGTCATTAACATCAGGCGCTAAACCGCCTACTACCCCATTAAAGTCAGCCATTAATTTCTCGAGAGTAAGATCGGGAATCTCCAATGGCCGCCGTGGATCTTCCTCACAGTATTCAAATCGTATTGAACCAGGCGCGTTACAGTCAGTAAACATTTCAGCTTCTTGTGGGGAGCAAGCCACCAGTTCCAGATGCTCGAAATGAGAGTCATCCCGACAAACTGTTAAGGTTTGATGTGTCAAATTGCGCCAAGCTGCTTCCGGCTCTTGGCCATGCTGTTGGAAGGGACTTAAATCTATAATGGTGGCAGTTTCAGGGTCTTCTTCACGACGTTGTAAAATTGCCCGACCCACATCTTTAATGTTAAGGCTCATCAATGGCGACCAACCTTCGTCGCTTTCCCAAGTATAAGAACCTATTTCGTTTGCTTCAGACATCGTGGGCGATATTATAACACATCTATATTTTTATACAATAACAGGGATACTTTGCTACAATGTAATCTGTTATGCAACGCTATATACCGAAAGACATCGAAGCCAAGTGGCAGGCTAAATGGGAAGCCGATAAAATTTATCAAGCCTCCGAGGATCCTGAGCGGCCTAAAAAATACGTTTTGGAGTATTTTCCGTATCCCAGCGGGGCGGCTATGCATGTCGGCCATGTGCGAAATTACACCATTGGTGACGTTGTAGCTCGCTCTAGCCGAATGCGTGGCTTTAACGTGCTGCATCCAATGGGCTGGGACGCCTTTGGTTTGCCAGCCGAAAACTACGCTATTAAAAACAAAGTCAGTCCCCGCAAAGCTATTGATGAAAACACCGCTCGCTTTAAGCAGCAGCTGATGCAAATGGGTTTCAGCTATGACTGGTCGCGCGAAATTGACAGTACCGATCCGCGCTATTACCGCTGGACGCAGTGGCTGTTTCTGTTGCTGTTCAAACGCGGCCTGGCCTACCAAAAAGAAAGCCTGCAGTGGTGGTGCCCGCACGATAAAACCGTACTTGCCAACGAGCAGGTCGAAGCCGGGTTGTGCTGGCGCTGTGGCAATCCGGTTGAAAAAAAGGCGCTGAAGCAGTGGTTTTTCAAGATTACCGAGTATGCCGACCGACTGCTGGAGGGTTTGGATGATTTAGACTGGTCAGATTCCATCAAAATTATGCAGCGTAACTGGATTGGGCGCAGTGACGGCGTCATTTATACCAATAAGGTGCGTGACAAGCTAAAAATCGAATCATTTTCGGCGCATTTTGAGGCGTTTACGGCCAATACGTTCGTGGTCATTGCGCCGGATCATCCATTTTTGCCGGAATTGCTGGATGGTCTTAAAAAGAAAGAAGAAATTCTAGCGGCTGCTAAACAAATGGCGCTGAAGCGCGACAGTGAAGGGCCGAAGGGCCTGGAAGAAGTCGAGGGAATTTTTACGGAGCGCTATGCGGTTGATGTGTTTGGTGATGAAGATTTACCAATTTGGATTGCTAATTATGCTTTGGCTGATTACGGTACTGGCATTGTTTTATGTTCGGCCCATGACGAACGGGACTGGGCTTTTGCCAAGAAATACGGCCTGCGCTTAAAACCGACTATGGTGCCAGTCGATCCGGCCGAAGCCAAAAAAGTTAAAGCCCTGGAGTATTGCTTTACCGATATGAAAAACGGCATTTTGATTGAACCGGCCGCTTTTACCGGCAAAGTTGCTGGCAGCAATCGGGAGGAAATCGCCCGCTTCATGGAGCACGAGGGCTATGCCCGCCGCGAGGTCAATTACAAAATCCGCGATTGGCTGATTAGCCGGCAGCGCTACTGGGGTGCACCTATTCCGATCATCCATTGTCCTAAGCATGGCGCTGTGGCAGTGCCGGAAAATCAATTGCCGGTGCTACTGCCGGAAGTTGAAAGTTATGAGCCGAGTGGTGATGGCCGCAGTCCGCTAGCTACTATTCCGGAATTCGTCCACACTACTTGTCCCACTTGCGGCGGCCCAGCCGAGCGCGAAACCGACACTATGGATGGTTTTGCTTGTTCCAGCTGGTACTTTTTGCGCTTTGCCGATCCGCATAATGACCAAGCGCCGTTCAGTCCCGAAAAGGCCGCTTTTTGGCTGCCGGTTGATGATTATATTGGCGGTGCCGAGCATGCCGTCATGCACCTGCTATATGCCCGCTTTTGGACCAAAGTCATGTACGACGAAGGATTGATTACATTTGAGGAACCATTCCAGACTCTACGCAATCACGGCATGATTCTAGCTCCGGACGGTGCCAAAATGAGCAAAAGCAAAGGCAACACCATTGAGCCCGACAGTCTGATTAGCCAAGGCTACGGCGCTGACACTATTCGTTTGATGGAATTATTCGTTGGGCCCTGGAATCAAGTCGCCAACTGGAGTGTCGAAGGTATGGGCGGCGCCCATCGCTTCCTGCAGCGGGTGTGGACTCTGGTACAAGAGTACGAAGAAGCCAAAAATCATAGCGGTGATGAATCCATCGAGTTGCGGCGCAGCATCCATAAAGCAATTAAAAAAGTCAGCGGCGATTTGCCTGAATTAAATTTCAATACGGCGATAGCCGCTCTGATGGAAGCTATCAACGAACTGTATCGCCTGAAAGCCGCTGATAATTATGCGGCCGCCGATTGGGCCTGGGCGATTGAATCGCTGTTGCAATTGTTGGCGCCGTTTGCACCTCACATAACTGAGGAATTATGGCAGCAACTGGGCCACGAGGAGTCCATTCACTTGACGGATTGGCCACAGTACGAGGAAAGCTATCTGGTGGAAGACACTATGGTTGTCGTCGTTCAGGTCAATGGCAAGTTGCGCGGTGAAGTGCGCGTGGCCAGCGACACTACCGAAGCGGCGATCATCGATGCCGCCAAAGCTGATGAAAAAGTCGCCAGCTATCTCAGCGGTAAAACGATACGCAAAACTATCTATGTGCCAGGCAAACTGGTCAATTTTGTTGTGTAAGCTGTTTTCCCCTTGAGAAAAGCCGTAAAATCAGGTACTATAAAAGCAAGATTTTTACAAATAACGGAAAGGATGTATCCGTATGGGTAAGCCCAAAAAACGAACCAGCCCCCGCAAAACCGGCACCCGCCGCAGTCACTTAGTGCTCAAACTGGCTCGCGCTGTCAATGCTAAGTCCCCTGTTAAAGTCCGCACTACCAAGCGCGAATCAGCAAAGCTTGTCTAAAGCTCCCTGCCCACCCTAACGCATAAGGAACTTAACAATATGGCATCCAATCGTCACCTCGGTCGCATCATCGCCCTCCAAACGCTCTACGAGCAGGAGCTGCGAGCTGAAGCCGGTGATGTCAATTTTGATATTGACGAAGTGCTGGATCGCAACATTTTGCGTTACAAAGAAATGCTCGATGACATCGAATTTATCAAGAAATTAGTTGCCGGTGTCAGCTTGCAAGTTACTGCGCTTGACGCCCAGCTGCAACCGGTTGCACCGGAGTGGCCGATCAGTCAAATTGCCCGGATGGATCGACTGGTGCTGCGCATTGGTCTGTATGAACTGGAAAACGAAGCTGATGTGCCGCCAAAAGTCGTAATTAATGAGGCGGTGGAACTAGCCAAAGCTTTTGGCGGCGATAATTCTTCTAAATTTGTGAACGGCGTGCTCGGCACGTTGCTACGCGAACGCGAAACACCTGCCAAACCAGTCAGAAAAACCAAAGCCAAACTTCCCTCAAAACCGGTGACCGCCCCTGCTAAAGCAAAGAAGAAAGCTTAAGCCTATGCAGCGACCTAAACCCATCAAAGGCATCCGACATAAGCTGAACCTCAAACGACGGCCAATTATTGACGAAGTGGTTCGCGAAACGACTTCCGGCGGCATCGTTTTCCGCCGACAGGCCCAAACTGACGCTGTCGAAATCTTGCTGATGCTGGACGCTAAAAACCGCTGGACTATCCCCAAAGGCCATGTCGAACCAGGCGAGGAGCCCAAGCAAACCGCCGAACGTGAAATTCGTGAAGAAACCGGTCTCCAGGAAATGAAAGTTCACAGCTGGCTCGGAAAGGTCAACTTTCGCTATCGTCGCAACCACACCTTAGTGCTGATGACCATGCATATCTATCTCGTCGAAGGCAAAGGCCAGACTGACAAGTTACATCCTGAAGACTGGCTGAACGATATCAAGTGGCTGCCGGCCGCCGAAGCAGTCGATAAAATTGCTTACGATGACATTGGCAAACTTATTTTGGTCGGCATGAAAAGGATTCGCGAAGGGAAATTGTAAGCATACGTAACATGCCCAAGTATTATGGATACCGCTGCATACCAATCTTTCGCCAGCCAAGTTCTAGGAGTCACCTTCCAGGACATTGATTTGTTGGTCACGGCTTTTACTCACCGTTCCTATCTGAACGAGCACAAAAAAACCGTCCATGCTCATAACGAGCGTCTGGAATTTTTAGGTGATGCCGTGCTTGAGCTGGTTGTGACTGAGCATCTTTATGGCAATTACGGCGAGCCGGAAGGCGTACTTACCAACTGGCGCAGTTCGCTGGTGCGAACCGAGAGTATCAGCGCCGCGGCCGCCAAAGCCGGTTTTGAACCCTTGCTGCGACTCAGCCGCGGCGAAAAACGCGGCACCGATCGAGCTCGCAGCCAAATATTGGCCAACAGTTTTGAAGCAGTTACCGGCGCACTGTACCTCGACCAAGGCTATGAAGCGGCTAAACGGTTTATTACCGAAACTATCCTCAGCACTTTTGAGGAAATTCTGGCGTCAGGCTCCTGGATGGATCCAAAATCCCACTTGCAAGAGCTGGCTCAAAGCCAAGAAGCTGCAACGCCCGTCTACAAAGTAATGACCGAGGATGGCCCCGATCACGATAAAATCTTTACCGTAGGTGTCTATGTCGATAATCAGCTGCGCGGCCAAGGCACCGGCCCCAGCAAGCAGGCCGCTCAGCAAAAAGCTGCCGAAGCGGCTTTAGTGTATTATCACCAAAATATTTAACTTCAGCTTGGCGTGCCTCAAACCTTGTTGGTAGGTATCTATGGAGGATGTATGGACAATGGGTGGACGTTCTCCATACATCCTCCACCCAACGGGTACCCATCCTCCACCCATCCTCCACCCAACGGGTACCCATCCGCCACCCAATACCTCTGCATGGTACGGTTTCGTATCCCCGAGCTGCTTTCTTGACAACAGGGAAGCTAATCTGTAGAATAGTGAGCATTGTCTTTAGCAATCGTAAGGAAGAGAAAAGAGCCCTAATAAATATATGTTAACTATTCGCATGCAACGTACCGGCCGCAAAGGCCATGCCATGTTCCGGATTATCGTTCAGGATTCCCGACTGACTCCTACCAGTGGCAAAATTGTTGCGCCACTTGGCAGCTACGATCCGCATGCCAAAACAGTCACTCTTAACAAGGAAAAAGCTGCGTTTTACTTGGATCACGGCGCGCAGCCCTCAACTCGAGCAGCGCGTTTGCTCAAAAACGAAGGCGTGAAATTGCCTGATTGGGTCAAACTGCCCGCTGATAAAGAGCGTGCTGTTCTTAACGCCGAGAAACGTCGCAATACGGCTCCAGCTCAGCCAGTTGAAGAAACGCAGCCCGTAGAAGAAACTGTCGAAACTCCGTCTGAGCCAGAAGCAGCTGTCGATTCAGTCGAAACTGCGGAACCGGCCGCCGAAGAAGTAGCCAGCGAAGAATCAACTGACGAAACCGCAGCTGCTTCCTAATCATTCATACGCAGCTGCTACGAGAAATCTCACAAAAGCAGTCGGACAGTTTGCTATAATCAGAAGAGCCAGTTCTAAACCGAGGAGTCTGTCACATGAGTGATATTGATCAGCAATTTATTGAGTACGTCGTTAAATCATTGGTGGGTAAGCCCGAGGCGGTTCATATTGATCGCCGCATTGACGAAAAAGGTGTGTTGCTGGAGCTGACCGTCGACCCGGAAGATCTCGGTCGAGTAATTGGCAAGCGCGGTGCAACCGCTCAATCACTGCGGACCTTACTCCGCGCCCTGGGCACCAAGAACGACGCCCGCTACAATCTGAAAATTATCGATAATGGTACCGGCGAGCATGCCCATAGTCCTGCATCTAGCGACAATCAAAGTGGGGCAGGTGCTAAATCCACAGATGATGATTCTTCCCATCAAGACGACGCAGCTAAACCGGCTGACAACGTGGCTGATGAGGTAGCAGCTCCAGCACCCACCGAGACAGCTGAGGCCAAGAAAGATGAAGAAGACCAAACCAGCGATCGACTGCGCCAAACGCGCGCTGAGCTGGCCGATCTTGACGACCTTGACGTTTAAAGTTTTTCTTGAAAACCGCCGCTGAGTTCGCTATAGTCGTTAGTAGTCATTACGACGATCCTTCAAACAAAAATCAAACAAGCTCAATGCGAGCCATCGAAAGATGGGAGCTTTATGTGACAAAACAACCTTGACTATTGTCGGGGTTGTTTTGGTTTAGGGGCAAAAACGGTAGAATATAAAGATGAAAATTCAGATTATCACGCTGTTTCCGGAAATGTTTAGCGGTGTTCTGCAAAACAGCATGCTTTGGAAGGCCCAAGACAAGGGGTTAGTAGCCTATGAATATATCAATCTGAGAGACTTTGGAAACGGACCACGCAAGCAAGTGGATGATACTCCGTATGGCGGCGGTGATGGTATGTTGCTGCAAGTCGGGCCGCTGGTGGCGGCTATTGAACAGGCTAAAGAAAAAGATCCCAGTGCCAGGGTGATTTTACCGACGCCACGCGGCAAGCTGTATAAACAGTCCGAGGCCAAACGTTTGGCAGCAGGCGAACACGGCTTGATCTTAGTTTGTGCCCGCTACGAAGGATATGATGAACGCATCACAACATGGATCGACGAGCAATTTTGTATCGGCAACTATGTGTTGACGGGTGGGGAATTGCCGGCTATGGTGATCATTGATTCGGTAGTACGGTTACTGCCGGGCGTGTTGGGAGGCGAGCAATCGGCAGAGATTGAATCCTTCCAGCAGGACGATACCACCGTGGAATTTCCGCAGTACACCCGCCCGGAAGAATTTCGAGGAGCCAAGGTGCCGGATGTCCTTTTAAAAGGACATCATGGTGAAATCGCTGCCTGGCGAAAATCTCACAGCCACAGCTCTAGCAATTCTGATAATCTATAGTATAAGGGGGCTTGGAGTAATGAGGTTTCCGATAGTTTTCCGGAGAGTTCGCAGCGGCAGTATGGCGCCGAAGTTGCGCCCTGGTCAAATGATCATGGCCACCCGTTTATTCCGCAAATTATATCCCGGGCAAGTAGTAATTGTGGAACGCGATCACAAACAGCTGGTAAAACGTATTGAGCGAGTAGAGGGTAATAAGCTGTTCGTTATTGGCGATAATTTACCAGCCAGCATTGATAGCCGTCATTTTGGCTGGCTAGATCGCCGTGCAGTTATCGCCCGCGTTTTTCGGCCAAACTTGGCCAAATAACCGGCTTAGTGTCGGTTTTTTATGATCTTGGTGTTGATGTGGTGGGTAGGGGGTGTCAGCAATGTTTTCGGCTGGTTAATAAGTGTTTCCATGGTTTTTCCTGGGGGATGGCTTTCACTGCCGCTCCCGGCTTGTAAAGGTTTTGCACTGCTGCCGCCGCTCGACTGCGGATTGGCGGTAGAAATGCCGGCAGTCAAAGAGCTAGTGTTTAGAGAGGTTGGATTGAGAAGTGACAACGGTTCGACGGCTGTGAAAGTCAGATCAGGCAGTGCGGCTGGGGGGGCGCTGAGCAAAGAAGCCGGCTGGTGAGACACCGCTGCAATCGGCTGCTTTAGCGATGGATGCGGCTGAACCAGTACCAAAACAAAGCAAAAAATCATAATACCTGCTAAAGGCGGAACAATCAGAGAGGTGTGAGAATCACTGAGATGCTGACGACCATAAATTTTATAAGACAAGGGCACCCCCTGTGTTTACCGATGATGAACTGGTTTTTACCCGAAGAAACTGTACGATTGACTGATAGGTTTAATTATATCATGTTCATATTTCGAGGATGTAAATATTCTTACAGTTCTGTCGTAAAATAAACGAGTGAAAACGCCTATGCCCAAAAACCCGCTACACTATGCACTTCCCGGACGCCACATATCGCAATCTCGTGCCGCATTATTAAAACATCGAGGGGCAGTTGTTATGGCGCTGATAATCGTTGGTGCAGTTTGGCTTGGCGTGCACCTATTGACCACTCCTGCCACTGGTCATGTCATTCCGACAAGTGATTATCAACCCCGTTCTAAAAAATCTACTGTCTCACCGGCCGCAATCTCCGCCGGCACACTTGAAACAGCCTATTTTGATATGAAGCTCCCTGTTGGCTATCAGCCGCAGCCGGCTACGCCGGCAGTTCCTGGGCTGCTTTATCAACAAACATTGTTGAAGCCTTCATCCGTCGGCAGTCTCATTGTGGCCATGGCTGTTAAAACCATGCCCGAGGGAGGTTTAGGCAACGATTCGGCTTATGCTTTACGCCAACAGCATCCGGAGCAGTACAGCTTTACTAAACAGCAAGTTGGTGGAGATACGATTGTAATAGTCACTGACGCGCAGTCGGCGGCTGTGGTAGCTTTTTGGCCGCATGGTACATATGTAGCAACTCTGAGTGTTACGTCGGGAGTAAGCACTCCGGGCCACAGCGATGCCAGCGAGGAAAAGGATGCGTTGCAGCCGCTGATCACTGCCTGGCGCTGGCGATAAGACCCGCAAAATGCTACCGTGGAACTATGGGGACAACGGCTTTATTGAGCGCTTTGCTGTTTGCAGCGCTACCAGCTACCAACAATTATCAATTGCAAAGCTACGGTTTCGGCAGTGGCGGCACAGCCAATAGCCAGACAGCCACCTATTCTTTGGAAGGTACGGCCGGTGAATTGAGCGGCCAAACCGGCTCGACTGCGACTGCCAGCACTAAGCCGGGATTTATCCAAACCCAGCAGGCGCACGTCCCAAAATTAGCCTCGCTCGATAATAACGGCGGTCTGTATTACAACAAACTGCATTTTGTGATTGATGCCCAGAACAATCCCAGCGATGCCACTTTCTTAATCGCGGTGAGCACTGATAATTTTGCGACCGATACCCGCTATGTGCAGCCTGATGGCACACTCAGCGCCACACTCAGCCTCACGGATTATCAAACCTATAGTGCCTGGGGAGGCAGCAGCGGCAGTCTGGCTATAGGCTTACTGCCTGCTACCACCTACTCCTTTAAGCTGCGAGCTACCCAGGGTAAATTCACGGAATCGGCGTACGGTCCGATTAGTTCACTAGCCACGGCCGCACCCTCTATAACTTTTAGCTTACAAACCAGCGCTCAGCCTTCGCCGCCCTATAGTGTTAGCTTAGGTACCTTGCAGGCCGGCTCAATTGCTACCACCACCGATACCATCAATACCAGTCTGACTACTAATGGTGCCAGCGGCGGAAACGTCTATATTAAAGGCCAAAATGGCGGCCTCAAAAGTAATTCCACCGGGTATCAAATAGCGGCTGTTAGTAATGATCTCAGTAGTATTAGCGAAGGTTTTGGTGCTCAAAATAGTAGCATTAGTCAGGTTTCCGGCGGCCCCTATAGTGTGGCTAGTCCTTATAATGTCAGCGGCAGTACTGTCGGTATTATTAATGCCATTACTCGCAGTCTGTATACCAGCAGTTCACCGGTAACAACCGGAAATGGTGTGCTGCTGCTCAAGGCCAAGTCAACGACGACCACGGTGGCAGCTACCGATTATCAGGAAGTTCTAACCTTAGTAGCTGCTGCTAATTTTTAATTGTGGATAAATAGCCCGGAAAACTTCTTGACTTCTAGGTGCAATGCGTTACCATAAGCTATATAGAAGCTCAAAAATAAAAAGGAAAGTATAAACTTAATCCCTATGTTAAAGAATAAACATTATCTTCTGGCGGCTGCCTCGCTGCTGTTCTGCATGGTCATGCCTAGCATTGCCGGTGCCACTCAACTAACGCAAGCCGGACTGCGCTTAGGTCGTCTCGGCAATGGTGCCAGCACCGGAAATGATCTGTTAGTTACCTTTAAGCTCAATACTACACCGACCAGTGTTGCTAAAATTAAAGTGACATTTCCGGCCGGCTTTACTATTGCCACCGGTACGCCGACTGTCAGTATTACGGGATTCCCGGCTACACCAGCTAGCATAACCGCTCCTCCCGGAACTTTAACTGCTGCAGCTACTGGTGGTGGTGCTGGTGCTGGAGGTGACATTACCGTTTCCGGTCTGACTTCGGCCAGCTTGAACAGCAGTACGTTGTACGGCTTCATTATTCCGACGGGGACAATTACTAACCCGACTACTCTGGGTCAATACAACACCACCACCGAAAGCCAGAACTCTGGCGGTACAACAATTGATCTGACCACCACACCGATTTATATTACCGGCGCTACCGCCGATAAAGATAAAATCACCGTCAGTGCCTCAGTTGCTCCAAACTTTAGTTTTTCGCTGAGCACGAACACTGATACAGTCCCTGCCGCGGACCCCAGTACAATTCAGACTTCCACCGGTGTAACTATGACCGTCGGCACCAACTCGCCGCTGGGCTATACGGCCTATGTCAAATCGGCGAACGCTTCCTTAACTTCTGTAACTAGCCCCGGTACGCCAATTGCCACCGGTACCTTTGATGCTACGCCTGACGCCTTAACGGCCGGCACTACCAAATACGGCTTTGTGCCGACAACGGGCACGGCCTGCTCAAGTTGTACGGGTTCCTTGGCTTATGACGGGGAGTATTCCATCGCTGATGGTACGCATGCCGGATCATTCAACAGTACTAACTTCGCATCATTTGTGTCGCGCACTGGTTACACCAACGCCGACCAGATTACGCTCAAAGAACGTGTCACTGTTGCCAACACTGTCGGCTACGCCAATGACTACACGGACACGCTGACAATCGTCGCTGCCGGCAACTTCTAAGTTCGCTTCCGTATAGTATACTAGCCTAGATGAGACAGCTACTGAGGGGTTTGGTTGTATTGCTCGTGTTTGTGGCAGGCTATGTCATGTGGCAACCGGCACCAGCTCAGGCGGCGACTACGACTAGTGGGTTTAACATTATAACCTCGCCGTTGCCAATTAAAATTGCCACGGTGCCCGGCAAAAGCGTGGAAACCGAGCTGCGGATTAAGAATCAGGGTGACCAACCTGAGACGATTAAAGTCGGATTGATGAAATTTGGTACCACGAGTGACACCGGTCAACCGGATTTGTTCGACCTGTCGGCTAAAGATACTTATGCCTCCTGGGTGCATTTTACGCCGGAGCAATTCACTGCCGAGCCAAATGTCTGGAAAACCGTCAAAATGACAATTGACGTGCCTCCAGAAGCCAGCCTGGGCTACTACTTAGCGGTTACATTTTCTCGTGCTACGCAGGCCAAAGAAAAAAACGTGAGCAGTGTGAAAGGCGCGGTAGCAACCCTGGTGCTGCTTGATACTAAAACCGGCAATGAAAAACGCCAGTTGCAGCTGGCCAGCTTCACTGCCGAGCATCGGGTGTATGAATATTTGCCGACAAATTTGCAGGTCAAGCTGCGTAACACCGGCAACATTTACCTCTCACCAGTCGGCAATGTTTTTATCCAGCGCGGCGGCAAAACAATTGACACCTTGGATTTTAATGCCGCCGGCGGTAGTGTCCTACCGGCCAGTAACCGGGTCTTTAGCGTGCCATGGAAGAGTGGTTTTCCGGTGTACACCGATCGCATTATTGATGGCAAACCAGTTCCCGGTCCCGACGGGCATCCCAAGCAAAATTTAAAGTGGGATTTTACGCAAATAAATAAACTGCGCTTCGGTCACTACACGGCTAAAGTATTGGTTGTCTATGATGATGGTACGCATGATATACCGCTGGAAGCAGCTGTCAGTTTCTGGGTTATTCCGTGGAAGCTCCTGCTACTGCTGCTGGTCATTATTGCACTGCTTGGGTACGGAG
>CAYZSM010000006.1:0-10448 GCA_964481105.1 uncultured Candidatus Saccharibacteria bacterium
ATCTAAACCATGACTTAAACTCTTTCCCAACACGCCGCTCTTCCGATCTAGCTGCGCGGCTACGCTTTTCGATATCGATGAGACTTTGCTGAGCAGCATCCCTAAAATCGGGGGCTGGCAGTACAGGCTCTAACAATCTACCGAGTGTTAACTTGCGATGATTGACCTTACATAGCAACCTGTAAACTGCCGCGTCCAGCATAGGGGCAGGCAGCAACAGGGCAAGTGAATCCCCAAGTAATTGGATGCGTTTATGGTGCCTGTCGCTCACTTGTTCAACCGTCTCCATCATATGTGGTTGGGCCTTCTTATATCCTTCATACATTACAGTCTTGGTTCGTCTGTCCGGAGGATGAGCATACGCGATAACGTCATTAAGACCTGCCACCATCATTCGGCTTGCCACTGTTACTATTGTGTCTTGATCTTTTTTTGGATCAAATGTATGGATTTCCTGTGTAGCTATTGGGTTATGAATTATAGCAGCCCCGGCAAGATAGCGAACATATGATTCTCTAGCCATAAATTGGTCTTCTAGGGATGGTTTATATTCTGGCGTGGGCTCTGTCATAGTAACCTTTAATTATTTTTATATTATACCATGGTCGTCAAGTTTTTACTAATATAGCACCCTCTATTGAAGCCTAGTGGTATAAAGTAAGCAATTGCCTTACAATGCCTTACTTAATAAGGCAGCCTCTGTAGTGATGATGCATGTATTGCGAGGATAACTCAAAAATTTACAGGAGTTTTTTCAAAAATTGACCGGTGTAACTGGTGGTCACTTTGGCGACTTGTTCCGGCGTGCCTTCGGCAACGATCTGGCCACCGGCGTTACCGCCTTCCGGTCCCATGTCAATCAACCAATCGGCGTTTTTGATGACGTCCAGGTTGTGCTCGATCACCACCATACTGTTGCCGGCATCTACCAGGGCGTGCAGCATGTGCAGCAGCTTATCGACATCAGCCATGTGTAAGCCGGTAGTCGGTTCGTCCAAGATGTACAACGTGCGGCCAGTGGGTCGACGGCTTAGTTCGGAGCTGAGTTTAATGCGCTGGGCTTCACCGCCACTCAGCGTAGTGGCCGATTGGCCGAGGGTGATGTAGCCAATGCCGACGTCCACCAAAGTTTGCAGCTTGCGGGCAATGGCCGGGATATTGGCGAAAAATTCCAAAGCCTGGTCGCAGGTCATGGCCAGTACATCAGCGATGGTTTTGCCTTTGTAATGAATTTCCAGGGCTTCGCGGTTGTAACGCTGGCCGTGGCAGACTTCGCAGGGCACATAGACGTCCGGTAAAAAGTGCATTTCGATTTTAATGATGCCGTCGCCGGCGCAGTTTTCGCAGCGGCCACCTTTGACATTGAAGCTGAAGCGACCGGCGCTGTAGCCGCGCAGCTTGGATTCCGGCATTTGGGCGAACAGCTCGCGAATTGGTGTGAATAGCCCAGTATAGGTGGCAGGATTAGAGCGCGGCGTGCGGCCAATCGGGCTTTGATCGATGATAATGGCTTTGTCGAGTTGCTTGATGCCCTCAATGTCGTCGTGTTTTCCCGGCACAGTGCTGGCCCGATGCAAGCGTGCTAAAAGTTCTTTTGCCAGAATGTCATTAATTAGGCTGGATTTTCCGGAACCACTAACACCACTGACGACCACCAATTTGCCAAGTGGGATTTCGGCGTTAATATTTTGGAGGTTATTTTCGCGGGCACCTTTGATGATCAATACCTTGCCATTGCCTTGGCGGCGTTTTTTGGGCACGGCAATAGATCTTTTGCCAGCTAAATATTCGGCGGTGACACTGTTTTTCATTTTGATAACTTCATCGGGTGAGCCGGCGGCTACCACTTCCCCACCATGAATGCCGGCGCCGGGGCCGATATCCAATAAATAGTCGGCGGTGCGGATAGTTTCTTCGTCATGCTCGACGACGATGACGGTATTGCCGAGTTCACGCAAGTGTTTGAGGGTTCGGATAAGCCGGGCGTTGTCGCGTTGGTGCAAGCCAATGCTCGGCTCATCCAAGACATACAGCACCCCCATCAAGCCGGAACCGATTTGCGTAGCCAAGCGAATGCGCTGGGCTTCACCACCGCTCAGGGTGGTGGCGCCGCGCAGTAAATTCAAATAATTCAATCCGACATCTTGCAGGAACTGCAGTCGAGCGCCGATTTCTTTGAGGATCATGGCAGCGATTTTAGCTTCCTTCGCGTCAAGTTTGAGATTATTAAACCACTCCAGCGCGTCATCAATCGACAGCCGACAGACATCCATAATTGATTGACTGCCGACAGTGATGGCCAGAACTTCCGGCTTCAGGCGAGCGCCCTGGCAGGCGTGGCACGGTCGCTCCTGCATAAAACGTTCAATGTCACGACGAATGAAATCGCTGTCGGTTTCTTTGTGACGGCGTTCCAGGTTCGGCACTACGCCCTCATAAGTCGTCTCAAACGAGCGGCCCATGCCTAGGCTGACTTTATATTTTTGTTGGCCGGTGCCGTACATAATTTTGTCGAGCTGTTCTGGCGTCAATTCACCGGTCGGCACATGCAGGCTAAAACCATAATGCTCGGCTACAGCCTGCAGTTTTTTCATGTACCAGTTGTCGACATTGATACGATTGTAGGGCCGGATAGCGCCCTCGGCGATGGTCAGTGTACCGTTCGGAATTACCAGCTCGGGGTCAACTTCCAGCCGATTGCCAAGCCCGGTACAAACTGGGCAGGCGCCGTGCGGCGAGTTAAAACTAAAGGTCCGCGGCTCCAGCTCGGGAATGGTAATTTCGGGATGCTGCGGGCAGGCATACATTAGGCTATAGGTTGTTGTCTCTTGGGAGTCGGCATCCAGAACCACAACTTTGCCCTCAGCAACTTCCAAAGCCTGTTCCACAGACTGGACTAAGCGGCCGCGACTTTCTTCATTATTGACCAACCGGTCAACGACGACTTCAATACGATGGCGATAAGCTTTGTCGAGCTCCGGAAATTCATCGAGCGCATACACCACACCATCGACTCGCACCCGCGCAAAGCCGGCTCGCTGGTACTGTTCGGGAATATGCTCGAAGGCGCCTTTTTTATCAATAACTACAGGTGCCAAGATCATCAGGCGCTTGTCGGCAGTGCTGGCGACAATCTGGTCGACAATGCCGGTCGTGGTTTGACGAACTACCGGGCTGCCGTCAACCGGACAATGCGGCACCCCGATCCGTGCAAATAACAAACGTAAATAATCATAAATTTCCGTAACCGTCGCGACCGTGGAGCGCGGATTGCGCGAAGTTGATTTTTGATCAATGGAAATTGCCGGACTAAGACCATCAATCTGATCAACATCCGGCTTTTCCATTAGGCCCAAAAACTGCCGGGCATAGCTCGACAGTGACTCGACATAGCGCCGTTGTCCTTCGGCATAAATAGTGTCAAACGCCAGACTGGACTTGCCGGAGCCGCTCAGGCCGGTAATCACTACTAGCATATTGCGCGGAATAGTTACGTCAATATTCTTGAGGTTATGCTCCCGAGCTCCCTTAACAACTATCTCATCAGCCACTAATTTCTCCCTGTCATGAGGGATTCATTATACAGAAAACCGCCGACTTTTTCCAGTCCTGGAATTCTAACTAGCGAATGGGTGGCACCGAATGTTCAATGGCCTCCACCAACGAATACGAATATACGCTGGGCTTAAACGGCATTTTTTCTTCGTTATAGACCCACGGGGTTTCTGAAAATAGTTGCACCATGGGTATGTTGCCCGGATCAAAGCCGCGTCTATTTTTAAAATCAACAGTCGTAACCACGACATCAGGTCCTACAACTTTTTGTCGTTCAGTTTTGAAATATTGACTATATCTTTGACTCGCGTCGGCAATTAATTTATTTGTAAAGACCGTTTTAGCGTTGCCTTTACCACGATACAATCCGACCTTTTGTGGATATATCTGTCCGGTATTGGGTAGTGTGGGGTCTCCATGGATACTGACTGCCAGATCAGCATGCGCTTGATCGGCTCGCTCAGCACGCTGCCTGAATGTAATATCTTCATCGACTGATTTTTTGAGCATAACCACTTTATATCCATCAGCTTTCAAACTATTCTTTACCCGTAATGCAACCTCCCAGACCTTAGCCATTTCTGGTTGATTTTTAGTCTCCACCTGCTTAAGTCCAGTAGCTGGGTCAATAATTGCATGATTTGGTCCATGTCCAGGGTCAAGTGCTATTACTGATGGATCTCCACCTGGACTGGGAGCAGCTATAGGAGGCTTCAATTGTGCAGTTTGAGTATCGGGAGTTATTAGTGG
Source organism: uncultured Candidatus Saccharibacteria bacterium (assembly GCA_964481105.1). GTDB lineage: Bacteria > Patescibacteriota > Saccharimonadia > Saccharimonadales > UBA4665 > CAYMUN01. Next base: position 4,306 of record CAYZSM010000006.1, read on the forward strand.
AGTTGTTGTTGGAGGAGGCGTCTCAGGAACTGTGACAGGGCTGGCAGCAGTCTGTGGAAGTGGACGATCGGGCACGGAAGCACTTTGTTCTTCACCACCACAGGCGGTTAAAAATGTGGCGCCTATAATACCAATTAAAGCAGCGGATTTTCGTAAATCCAGGTTGGGATGCACCGGATAAAAATCACTCATTTATGAATATTATCATAAAGTAGATTTTATAACAATTATATTTTTTATATTAATTTAACTCTTCCGTTTTCATCTCTGTCAGCTATTATCCGCATCTTCAGCGGGCATGATAGATTGACCATACAGCTGCAACTCTTCGAGGAGGAATTGCTGTTGGCCGCTTAATTTGCCGCTGGCTAATTCTTGCAAACGAGCAAAATATTTGGCGGCGCGGCTGGATGATCCACCCACGAATAGCTGTTTTTGGCGGAAGGCTTCCCATTCTTGCTGCTCTTCAGGAGTAAGGTTGCGCGGGTAATTTCGGGCCTTGTAAAGCGGCAGCAAATTTTTGAGGCGTTCGTCGCGTAGTTTTGCGGTAAATTCGCCGAGTTTATCTGGCTCAGTACGGCGTACTGCAGGCAATGCAGAACGGTCGGAATCAGCGAGAAAGCCGTCATATAAGCGGGCGTCGACGGTTAGGGGATTATCGACTAGACTGGTCTGGTCTTTAGTCCGCTGTTCGTCCATCCGGGCAATGGCCTGCAGAACTTTTTCGGCAAATTCCGGATGTTTTTTGAGGATGGCGAGATGTTTTTGAATAGCATCGAGACTGAGGTCAAGACGCTGTTGAGTGGCTGCATCTTTCATGACGCCCAGCGGAGCAATGGTCGGACAGCGGTTATAGCGCAGAGTTTTGACTGGCAGTCGGAGCGCGTCGGGATCTTTGGTGAATTGCCAGGCTTTGATTAGCTGGTCAACGTCCATAGTGAGAAATGGCGTGGGGTCATGGCGGAGATTGTAAACTAGCGCGCAACCGGGCTGTGGGTGCTTAGCAAGTAGCACGGCGGCCGAGGTATGCAGGGTGGCTGAGGGATAGCGTCCAGAAGTATACACAAATGGCTCACCGGCCATCACCAGCGCTTCAACGCTTTTTTTATCACGGCTTTCGAGCATATATTTAAAGAGATCGGGCTGTTTATCACGGATCAATCGGGCGACAGCAATGGTTGCCTGAACGTCGCTCAGGGCGTCATGAGCTTTATCATGATCCAACTTATTAAGCTTTGTTAAGAATTCCAGACGATTGGCCGGCCTACCATCCGGTGCAAATGGCCATTCAATACCTTCCGGCCGCAGTGCCCGAGTCATTCGCGCCAAATCCAGAATATCCCACCGTGAACAAGCGTCTTTCCATTGCCACTCATAGGCGTCATAAAAATTGCGGTACAGCATAAACCGCATAAACTCATCGTCAAAACGAATATTGTTGAAACCGACAAACATCGTATCGGGCTGCACAACTTCGCCAAAAAACAACTTCAGAAATTCGACTTCAGTCAGCCCTTCGGCAATTGTTTGCTGCGGCGTGATACCAGTAATTAAAATGGCATCCGGCTCCGGCAAAACATCCGGCGTTAACTTTATGAGTACATTGACTGGTTCACCAATCGGCTGCAAATTTTTATCAGTCCGCTGGCCGGCAAACTGCATCACCCGAGCCGAGCGCGGGTCAAAGCCGGAAGTCTCCAAATCATAAAAGAAAAAACTGGCCGCCATAGTATCCACCAGTGTAACACTGCCCTAGCGCATTACCCTACTAGGTTAATTATTCAGTGGCTTTGAGTGAATCGTCTGATTTTGGCCACGATTCAAGAGCAAGGTAGCCAAGAGGTTTTTCTTCTCCCAGGAAAAGTCTCCTGACAGTATTTCCCAGTTTACTAGGAAACGAAACAACTCCTAAAGCTTGCTGTTCGCCCTCAACTTCATCCAAAGTTGCCACCCCTCTCAGTTCAACCAACCCAGACTTGAGCCAACGAGGTTTATCAAGTTGCTTAGCTACAGGCCGATGAAGATTACCGCTACCTAGAAAAAGATCATGCCCAGCCGGTTTGCCAATTGGACATTTGTTCACAGCTTGCAAGGAAACCTCATGAATAGTAATTCGGGGCTCTTTCATATTGCTACATATTATATATCATATAATCAAAAAAGTAAATAGTTCGTTGTTATATCAACCTCTCGCTTCATTCATGCAGCCTCGTCCGAGACCACTCTTTTTTAGTGGTGTCAGAGAACTACTTACACACCACTAAAAAAGAGTGGTCGAAAGAGGTAACCTGTCAACCGGAACAGTACGCAGGGTTTGCCTTAAAATCTAATAGGTGAAATGGGCTTGGCCTATTTGAATAGTCTGGCCAGGCTCAATTCCCTGGCGGGTTAGTTCGTGCAAGATGCCCATTTTTTTCATGATGTGACGCAGGCGTTGAACGGCTTCTTCATTGTTAAAATCGGTACGTTGGGCGAACTGCTCAATTTTTGTGCCAGTGATTACAAAAACATCGTCGTGGCGGGTGATATGCCATTCGTCAGATTTGTCAGTCAGGGTAAGTATTGGAACGGCTGGCTGAGCGGCTTCGGGCTTTTCGGCAGCTTTGGCTCGGGCAGTCTGAACCAAGTCTTTAACCGTGAATAACAGCTGGCGTAAACCTTGGCCGGATTGAGCGGAAATTGCCATAATCGGAGCGTTTTTGCCAGCCACTCGCTGTAGTTGAGCAACCAGGTCAGCAATGATTTCTTCATCAAGGCCCTCGACTTTCGTTAGTACAATAATCTCCGGTCGCTTAATAAGGGTGATGCGATAAGCTTCCAGCTCGCCGCGAATTGTTTGGTATGCCGTGGCAACGTCGTCAGTGTAGGCATCTATAAGATGCAAAATGACGGCTGTGCGCTCAATGTGCCGTAAAAAGTCATGACCCAGGCCTTTGCCGGCGGCAGCACCTTCAATTAAGCCGGGAATGTCGGCAAACAACACGCTGGTTTCGCGGTCAACGTCCACTACGCCAAGGTTTGGCGTGAGGGTGGTAAACGGATAGTCGGCTATCTCTGGTCGGGCATTACTTAACTTGCTAAGTAATGTGGATTTACCGGCATTTGGTAATCCCACTAAACCGATATCGGCGATCATTTTTAATTCTAGCCGGAGTTCGTGCTGCTCACCCGGCTCACCTTTTTCGGCGAAGTTGGGCGCTTGGCGCCGTGAGGATACAAAGTGCGCGTTGCCAAAACCGCCACGACCGCCTTTGGCAATAACTACCTGCTGACCGTCGTTTACCAAATCGGCAACTACTTCATTTTCGGTGGTGGAAGCCACAGTGCCAACCGGCACTTTCACAATTAAGTCTTTGCCGGTGCGTCCGTGGCGATTGTTTTTGCCGCCGCCCTCACCAGCCTCGGCTTTAACTTCTTTTTGGTAGCGAAAGGCTGCCAAGGTATTCTGATTGCGGCTGGCTTCCAAAATGATATCGCCGCCATTGCCACCGTCACCGCCATTTGGTCCGCCCATTGAAATAAATTTTTCGCGGCGAAAACTTAATTTGCCATTGCCGCCGTCGCCAGCAATAACCTTTACCTGAACCTTATCAACAAAACTCATTCTATAAGCCTATAGGTTTTCCGGGGTCAGGTCTAGCGGTCTAGTATCTAGTGGACAATAAAGTGCTGGTAGCGGCTGGCCGGTATCCAATCGCTATAGCCAACATTGCCCCAGCCGGCGACGCCGTTCATATCACGAATCTTGATCATGGTGCCATCCGGTGAAACATCAGTCACAATAGCGACATGACCCAGTCCCCCGCCCTTTTGAGCGATTGCTCCGACTACTGGTGGCGAGTTGGGATTCCAGCCGCTTAAACCAGCGTAGTATGCCCAGGTAGCGGCATTGCCCCAGTTAGCCGGCACAGCAATTTGGGTAGCAACGTACCAGGTGCAGTAGCCATAATCATAGCCGTTGTAGCCGTACATTGGGCCACTGCCCCACGGGAAGCTGCTGGCAATTTTCGCAGCGCTAACCGGTGCGACTTCAGTAGCTTCCGGAATAATAATTTGCTGGCCAACGCTTAAGCCTTTAATTTCGGCGTCATTATAAGCGATAATTTTATCTTTGTTGGCGCGGAATTTGGCAGCCAGGCTGTCTGGTGTGTCGCCGGCTTTTACGGTGTAAACAATGCCATTAACTGGTGGGATGGCCAGTGTAGTGCCGGGGGCGACAATGTCGCTGTTCAGACCGTTCGACCAGCGCACGCTATCAGTTGTAACATTGAATTTAGCAGCAATGCTGGTAACAGTGTCGCCGGCTTGGACAACATAGGCTTTGATATCGGCGCTGGACTTCAGCGCTGTCGTGACAACTTGCGGTTTATTGATAACGTTGTTGCTGGAAGCGGTAATGGCGACTTCAGCTTCTTGGGACTGGGCCTGGTTAGTGATAGCGGTAGTTTCCGGCAAGCTATTGACGCGGGCTACGGTGAGGGCAATATCCGCTGAGGAAACCTGATCCAGTGGATTGGCGACAGCTGTGGGTGTATCGGAACCACTGAGCGCCGCCGAGCTGAGCGGATCGCCATTTTTAGGATTTTGCAATACGAAGGCCAAAATGACCACTAATATAGCAAGATTGGAGGCCAGTAAACCGATGCGAATAGCCCGACGACGAATCGTTTTGCGGCGCAATCGCGATTGTAGCTGACGATAGAGCTTAGTCGTCCGAAAGGTTGCGGGAACGGCTAAGCGAGTAACGTGCGAGACGGGGGTTGTATTAATACAAGCTCCTTGACAGGGACGAGCCTGTCATTATTCTGGCTGGGGGTAGTCTTTACTGGGTGATAACAGATAGCGACCCCTGTAAAGATTACCAATCTATTGTAACAAACCGAGCCTTAAACGCAAGGCCTTTATGGTTTTTTGTCTCTGTTAAATTAACGTCCGCATAGTCGATGACAATGCTGCTGGGTAAGCGCTTCGTGCTCCTGCAGCGTATGCGAGAAATAAGTAGTGCCGTCATCCCCGGCCACAAAATACAGCCAATCAGTCGCTGCGGGATGCAAGACTGCCGCGAGCGAAGTGGTGTTAATAGTGCTAATCGGACTAGGCGGCAAGCCGTTATGAATCAGGGTGTTGTACGGGGAATCATAGGTCAGATCCGGAGCTTTGCCGGCAGCAATCGAGCCGTAGCGAGCTGTCACATCTGACCCTAACACACTGTTATTTTTCAGACGGGACAAAAATACTTGGGCGGCCTGGGCCTGATCGCCGGGTTTGTTCACTTCCTGGATCACAATAGATGCCAGAGTAATCCCCTGGTAGGTGGTTAATCCTTGACTCGCGAAGCCAGCCTGCACGTCGGTCGTTAAATGCTCGCCCATCGCCTGCAAGGACTCCCGAATAATCACCGCAGGATCGGTATCCGGTTCCCGCTGATAGGAATCCGGCCACAGCAGGCCTTCCAGAGTATTACTATTGGCCGGCTTGTATGACAACACCGGCAAGTCGGCATACTGACTTGGGTCTAAAGCGGCATTGACTGCTTCCGGCGCAAAACTGTCATTAATAAGATCGGCGCGCACCTGGTCAATCCGGCGTCCCGGTAAGATTGTGACTAAGCGAGTGGCCACCTGGCCTTTGGTCATAATAGTCACAATCGCCGCCGTACCCTGACTGGGCGATAAAGCATACGTACCGGCTTGCAGTTTGTTACTCAAATCCTGCCGTTGAACATAGAGCTGGAATGCCCAAGAACTGCGAATCAGTTTTTTATCCTCCAGTTTGTCGGCGATCTGTTTGACGGAGCTGCCCTTGGCTACAGTAATAATTTGCGTTTGCTGGCTGGCGCTGACTGGCAATAGACCGTTATTGTAAACTCGCCGGGCAATCACCATACCGCCAAAAACCAAAATTGCCAGCACCACTAGCAGTAGCCAGATTCGTGTCGGAATACCCACGCGGCGGCGGTGACCGGCCGTATAATGCTTCATTTTCGCAGCCTCCGTTGCTCTTCCAGATAATCTTCCAAAATATAGGTTGCCGCCAGAGCGTCAATCGCTGCCCGGTCATATGGCTTGCCCTTGGCGCGCAGCTCGGCCTCAGCATGTTTAGATGTCAAAGCCTCGTCCTGCATATGAATCGGCAAAGCGACA
>CAYZSM010000007.1:0-9956 GCA_964481105.1 uncultured Candidatus Saccharibacteria bacterium
TTGTGCAAAGCCAAGCACTTAACCAACCTGCGTAGTAGCAGCAGTGACGGCGTGGTTCAGCTCACCCCACCAACTATATACAGCCTGGAACAATGCCTGGATTTTATCGAAAACGATGAACTGCTGGAAGTCACTCCCAAAAACCTCCGCCTCCGCAAAAAAGAACTCGACCCCAAAAAACGCAAACGCTAATCTTTGATTGTTACGAGGTTTTCTTCGTAACCGGAACTCGGCCGCCGTTGAGGTGATCCGACATTGCGCCGCGCCTCTCGGTCAGGTCGCGTTCCTGGCGAATGTGCCGGATGCGATTTGCCGTAACGCCGAGCACTACCATCCATGCCAAACCCATCCCGAAAGCATCGCCAACTACTGCAGCGACGTCGACATGTGGCGTCTCACCCTGGATCTTCTTAATGCTGGCGTGATATTGCTGGCTAACCCGCAAATCGGCACGGGCGGCTTCTTCCGGCGGTTCTTCGGGATGGTGCAAATAGCCATGGCGTACCTCTTTTAATTGCGCCTGAATTACCTTAATTTGGTGGTGCCCCTGTCGCTCCGCCTTAATATCGGCAGCACGGGCCTGGGCTAAGCCTCCAAAACCAAGCACATAGCCGGCAATGCCCGAAATAACGTCAGTGCTGGCTATGTCCTTCCGAATTTCAGCAACCATGAATAGTACCCTCCAAACCTTCCTTTTATGATCGGATACTCGGCTTATTTATGCAAGCGAAGATGCTAAATCGGACATGGCTAATTTGGCAAGGGCCGTTTCTTCCAGCAGTTTAGCCTTGCGATAGGTTATGTTTCCTAAAGCTCCAGATATTTTGGTCCACGGTAAACCATCTGTTCGATCTGCGGCTTGTTGAAAAAGTTGCTCATAAGACGGTTGGACAGCATCAATTCCTACCAAGGCCTCATCAAATACTTGGTGACGAAGACTGAGAATAACGCGTTCTGCAACACTCAATTCAACTTCTGCCATAGCGGCTTGTATAACAACGTGGTCGTCAGCTTCTTCCAGGGCGGCAGTTGGCGAATTGGCGGGTCGAGAATCAACCTGTAGTTCGCCGCGCGTAAGATCATTATCACCATCAAATTTTGCTATTTTTTCATCAAGCGAAACGGCGTAATAGTGACCTAGCTGTTGGAGTTTCACTACTTCAGGCTCGCTACAATCAACAGTGGTTGCAATTTCGGCGATAGTTGGTTCGCGCTGTAATGTGGCTCGCAAGCGAATAGTGGCTCTCCCGATCCGCCGGTGATCTTCATCGACATTAGCCGGTATGCGGACAGGGCGGAGAGTGTTCGTGATGAAGCGCTCCACACGACTATTAATGACTCGGACTGCGAAGCTAGAAAGCATCCAACCATAGCGATAATCGAAAAGTTGAATCGAGCGGTCCAGGGCATGAATGCTGGCCATGCCGACATCTTCATACTGCGGGTGTTCACCATATTTGGGGCTGAAATTTTTGCGAGTTATATGTAAGGGCAAACGAAGATTAGTGTGTAGGAGTACGGAATTGGCGGCGACTGCTCGCATCATGGCTTTTTGCTCTTGTTGACTGCTTTCCTTAGGTGAACCATCCAACTGCGCATAAGTTTCCAGACCATTTTCCATTAGCTGAAACAGCGGATACACTTCCGGCTTTTTGAGCATGCGGTACTCGGCGGCACTAGTTTCTAAGGCGTACAGACGATTGACAGGATTTATTGCTTCACGTTTATGAGTAGGGAGGCGATACATATTGAGAGTGCGAGTCACTTTGGCATCTTTGCCATACGCCAGGCGCAATTCATTGAAGGCGTCCATGCGTACTGCATTCCTGGCTTCTTTTTCTTTTTTGATCAGTTTTATATCCAAAGGGGCAAGGAGTACTGGGTGATCCAAAGGATAAAGCGACTTAGGAGCAGCAGCAGTTTCCCGCATGCCAGGTGTTAAATGCCAGAGGGTTTCGCTGGAGCTCATACCAACCCGATTCATAGTTATAGATTATTCCACATATGCTTCATAAATGCAATGCTCATGCTGACATGCTAAAATACTGCCTATGGCCCTCTTCATTATCAATGACACGCAGCTCAAACGGATCAATGAGCAAAAAATTGGACTGGAAAAACAGCTTCAAGCCCTGACAGAGAAAAATTTGCCGGAGATCTTCTGCCTTCAGTTTATTGCCACTGAATTTGAACATAACAATCTCCGGATTGACACCTTGGCCTTCGACCAAGAAACCAATGCTTTCGTGATTATTGAATATAAGCGCGACCGCAGCTTTAGTGTGATTGACCAAGGGTATGCCTACTTGGCGCTGCTGCTGAATAATAAGGCGGAATTTATTCTGGAATATAATGAGAAAACTGGTAAGCGTTTGCAGCGCGATTCTATTGACTGGTCGCAGTCGCGGGTTATTTTTGTAGCTAACAGCTTTACCGTCCATCAGCAGCAGGCTATCAATTTTAAGGATTTGCCAATCGAGATATGGGAAGTCAAACAGTATGACAACGGCACCATTTTGTACAATGAGCTAAAAGCGCAGGACACTAGTGCATCCATCAAAACTGTTACCAATAAAAACAATACCATTCAGAAAGTCAGTAGTGAGGTTAAAGTCTATAGTCTCAGTGATCATTTTGGGCCATCCAAGGAGCATGCACGGGAACTCTATCAGCTCTTGCGGGAAAAACTTCAGCCGCTGGAACCGCACCTCCAGGAAAATATTCGACATGCTTATGTCGGGTTGTCACTGCGCGATAACGGACTGGATACACTGGTTTATATTCAGCCGCAGCGCGACAGATTACGTTTGATTATCCCGCGCATGTATCCAAAAGATGTGAATGATCCTCTCAAAAAGCTGGTGTATAAAAAGAATAGCTTTGAACGCAAAAACACACCTGAAACCATCCTTGATGTTTCTAACGAAGAAGATGTCGACTATGCGGTGACTATTTTGCGCCAAGCTCGTGCCAAGTTTTTCAAGTAAAAATCACTAAAACTTCGTTCCCAACATGGGGGGAGGAATGCTACAGTTAATAGAGATGAGTAGTGACTATTCCACCTGGACTCCCCAGGAGCTTATAAAAGAGGTTGAGCGACTCCAGAAATCCGTAAAAGGTAAGCGGTTCGGTTTGGTGTGGCAGGATATTCCCGAGGCATTTGAAGCAGCCAGCCAGCACAAGCTGCCCATTTTGACGGAAATCCCTGAGTCTAATCTGCTTAATGATGGCGACAAGCCAACGCATATTATGATAGAGGGTGACAATTATCATGCGCTGACTTGTCTTAATTACAGCCACAAAAACAAAGTTGACCTTATCTATATTGACCCGCCTTATAACACCGGCAGTGATGGATTTCGCTATAAGGATAAACGGATTAGTGATACCTTTCCTGACGGCACCGAAGTCCCCGTCGATCATCCATTTCGCCACTCCTACTGGCTTTCATTTATGAGTAAGCGACTGGAGCTAGCCTATCCGCTCCTGAAAGAAGATGGCTTACTGGCAATCTCGATTGATGACAACGAATATGCTCAGCTGCGTTTATTGCTCAACGATACCTTCGGTAGTTCAGTTAAAACTATTGGCGTAAAAATGAGCGAAGCCTCGGGACTAAAGATGGCTGGTATAAAAAAAGCCGGTGGTATTCCTAAATATAAAGAGTACTTGGTATTGGCAAAAAAAGGCGGCATTCGTGGTCTCAATTTTGAGCCAGTGCAAAAGGAGGCATGGGATTCAGAATATAATCTGATCTTGGAAAATTTTACCTATGAAGACTACGAAAATTATGCCGATATTGTTGCCGATGAAGACCTGAGTGCCGCGGCTGCTGTTACGCAGCTCGATCAACTCTTCTCACCTGTCCACCTGGGCTCGCTGGCCGCCTATCTGGGAGTTAATAAAATTCCGGCCAGCGATAAGAAAAAATGGTTACTCGATAATAGCTGGAGGATATGCCGCAGTGCGGCTTCTTCCTCTGTCAAAAAATTGGCCGATGCCAAAGATTCCACTCAAGAAATATTTGCCGTCAGTTCCGTCCGCGATGGTTTGCTCTACCTTGTTAAGGGTGATTATGACCGTTCGGCCGCCAGCCCGCGCGTGCAATTACTGTTTGCCCGCGATAACTTAACAATTCATCCTGGTGATCTGTGGAGTGATATCAAAACCACTGGCTTGGAAGCCGAAGGCGGCGTAGAGTTTAAAAATGGCAAGAAACCTTTGCAGCTCATTAAGCGTCTTGTAAAAGCCATTGATAATCCCAATGCCGTGATTCTCGATTTTTTCGCCGGCTCAGGTACGACATTGGAAGCAGTAGCCCAAACCAACAAAGAAGACGGTGGCACCAGGCAGTGCCTTATTAGCACCAATAATGAAAATAATATTGCGCTCGATAAATGTTATGCTCGAGCCAAAAATGTTCTGGTCACCGGCTATGGCAGCACACCGCCAGTTGCCGAATCATTAAAATATTATAAAACTGATTTTGTTGGCTCCAACTACATATTAAAAGTGGATGACGCCGATCATCTTGCCTTAGCGCAAAATGCCGGAGCGCTGCTGGCCTTGGCCGAAAATACGCTGTACGAAGTTGAGAAAAATGCATACTATCAAATTTTTGAGGGTTCAGACAAGTGCACCGCTGTGTATTTTCGTGAGGAACTGACCAAATATCAGGAGTTTATTGATACAGTCAATGCCCAAGATAGAGAAACTGTTGTGTATGTATTTACGTGGGGCGAAGTGAGCGCTGCCGAAGAGTTTACTAACACTCGAATTACGCTCAAGGCTATCCCGCAGCCAATTCTGGAAGTCTACCGCTCCATATATAACATTGAGGTCGGGGATGTTTAATTTACTGCCGTTTCAAAAAACCGCTAAGGAAGATTTGGCTGCCGCTTTTCTAAAGGCCTGGAAGCATGATTCCAGGCACACACCCGTAGTTTTAAAAGCACCAACCGGCAGTGGCAAAACATTGATAAGTTGCAGCTTCATTGATGAACTCAATAAAATGCCCAATTGGGATTACGATAAAGCTTTCATTTGGGTAACTTTTCACGAAGACCTGGCCCTGCAGAGCCGGGATAAATTTGCTGAATATTTTTCCAATAATTTAGAGAATCAGCTGCTGACGGTGAGTGATTTGAGCCGCGGTAAACTGTACGCGAACGACATTCTGTTTTTGAACTGGGAAAAAGTCAAAGCCCGCAAAGCCGAAAACAGAGTCATATTACGGCCCGATCAAGCGGCAATGCGCAAAGAAACCGGCTATTATTTCGAAGATTTTATAGAAAACACCCACCATGATAACCGGGAAATAATTTTAGTTATTGATGAAGCTCATTCACATGTCGGTACCGATTTGGCCCAAAAAGTCATTGAGAAAATTAATCCCAACACGGTACTGCACATAACCGCTACCCCCACGCCGGAAATTGAGCTCCAGGCTTATCGTCACCAGACAATGGTTGAAGTGCAGCGCGAAGAGGTCGTCAAACAAGGCCTTATAAAGGAACAAATTGTCACCCAAACAGGAGAAGACTTAGGAAATCTGGCGGCCGAAGATTTTGATGAGGCGCTGTTAGAGCTGGGTATTAAAAAATATAAAGAGCTGCAGCGGAGTTATGAAGCGTTGGGCAAAAATATTAATCCGCTGGTGATGATTCAGCTGCCCAATGATGATAGTCGTTTGGTTGAACTTGGTCATCCGACGAAGGAATCCATAACCCGTGCCTATCTTAAAAAAGCCGGCGTACAAGACAATCAGATTGCCCTGTGGTTTGATGGCCGAAAAGTAAATTACGATGAAACTATTAAACTCAATCAGAGTGAAGTCTCCTTTTTGTTATTCAAACAAGCCGCCGGAACTGGCTGGGATTGTCCGCGGGCCCATGTGTTGGTCATGTTTCGGGAGATAAGTTCGACCACCTTTTACATACAAACTTTGGGGCGGATATTGCGCATGGCCGAGCCCGGCAAACTGGAAGATTATAAGAATAGTCCCGAGATGCGCACTGGCTACCTTTTTACTAATTACAAGCGCAATGAACTACGCGAACGGGAAGAGTATCGAGCAAATCAAGTAAAAGACATTTTGGTTCGACGCCGAACTGCACTTGAGAATATTTCCCTGACTGCCGATTTTATTACCCGCACGGATTATGGTGATTTGGGCAGTACGGCTGAATTTCAAACGAGCTTTATAAGGAGCATGAATCAGTGGCTGGGCATTTCACCGAAAGAAACTCAAGCAGCCGCCAAGAAATTAACCGCCGCCGGCCTTGATCTTACCCCTACAATAACCTATCAAATTATTACTGACGCTCAATTTAAAGATTTTGACCAAATTTCTCTCGATTTTGCCAAGATTGGCGATGATTATAGCGTCGAAATGTCGAAAAGCGACACCGAGAAAGCCTTTAATCTGGCATGCTATGATTTTCTGGCCGAGCAAACCGAGGATGACACACGCATTGGCAGCGTCGCTCGTTCCTGGAGTCCTTTTAAATCGGCAATTCGGATATGGCTGCGAACGTGCCTTCCAAAGCTAGACACTAATCCCGATCAACTGTACCGCGTAGTGGTGAATGATTTAGCTCGCGGTGCCAGCAGTGTACTAAGGCCCCAATTTATTAAAGCCTTGAAGCACTATTATCCCACTCGACAGAAAATTTTAGAGCAGCGAGAGTCAGCCAATCACCTGGAGTATGAATTTGAAATTCTGGAAACCTATGCCTACACCGATGAATACGAAGAAGTTGCCCAGAAGCGCTGCGCACTAGAAAAATGCATGCTGCGAAAACAATATGACGGCAAAAAGAACGAGACTGCCTTTATACGCCAATACCTGGAAGATCATGCGGATATTGATTGGTGGTTTAAAAACCATGATTATGGAAAAGAGTATTACGCTATAAAATATCGCTCTAAAAACACAAATACCTGGAAGCTGTTTTATCCGGACTGGATTGTGCGCTACAAAGACGGCACCATTGGAATTTACGATACTAAAAAGGGTTCCACGGCTGAAGATACGAACGGCCGAGCCGAGGCTTTAGCTCAAAAACTTGCGGAGCTGGGCGACGGCTACACTGGCGGCATTGTTGTTCAGGAAAATGGCCTTTGGTATGTGAACAGCTCTGAGCATTATGCTTATACAATGGGCAAGCTGGACGACAAATGGCAGCTTTTAAATCAAAATCCGTGAACCGTCCCTTGCATGACCAGGGCAGGTTATTGCAAATACTTACTAATAAGGTTATAATATTGTTATTATGGCTGCTGAGTTACTTCCTGTAGATCCAACTGGCGAAATGCCGGTTCGCTTTTTGGAAAATAAATTGCCCGAGCTGATTGCTTCCAGGGATCTGCATAGTGCACAAGGTGCACTCAAGGCGGCCGAAGTAATACAGGCTGCTTATGCTGATTCTCCGGAGACAAAAGAAATGACGCGGAGTGCTGAGGGTTTAGTGAAAAGCAAAGAGCATAAACCATATCGTCTTATTCACGGTAAGCGAGAACGCCCAGCTGATCAAACTTGGCGAGCCCAGGTGCTTCACTCATTGGTTTGGCACAAGGCACGAACCCGTAATGATTATGATGCCGAAGAAATGAAGGCTGATTTTCGCGGAGTTTTTCAGTCGATGACACCGATAAACTATGGCTATCTGAGGGAGAGTCTATTTGCACCTAAGCAAGAACAGGTTCTAAAAGCTAAAAATTTGACCCCAAGACTTGAATTGGCACTGCAAGTTTCCGAACAGGTGGCTGAGCAATATCATGTGACTCCCAAAAAGGTGGTCCGTGCTCTCGGCGTTTTAGCGCATGAACTCCGCCCCCATAAATAAAACTGCTGTTTCCTGCTAAACTAAAGCGATATGACGGGACGCACGCATGATCTTGCTGCATTTACCGCTCTCGGAGTAGTGGTTTTAAGCCAGCCACTGCGCACGGTGACACTGGCGACGGCAATCGTAGCAGTACTAGCTAATTTAATTGGTGGAATTACGCCGGATATTGATCAACCCACGGCGCCATTTTGGCGGAACTTGCCGGTAGGGAAATATTTTGGCCGAGTGTTCGGCGTGCTTAACGGCGGCCACCGCTTTTTAACCCATTCCTTGATCGGCTTGGCACTATTTGGCTTTGGAGCGCACTGGTTGCTGGTAGTACTGCACCCGATCATGGCCTCCGTGAATATTGACTTGGTATGGTGGGCTTTCATGATCGGCATGTTCAGCCATTTAGTGATGGATACATTTACCAAAGAAGGCGTGCCTTGGCTTTTGCCAATACCGCTCAAATTTGGTGTGCCGCCGCTCAAACGACTGCGCCTGACCACCGGCCATTTTATGGAACAATTCGTGGTTTTTCCAGGGCTGCTGGTTGTGAATGCTGCATTGTACTTCGCGAATTACGATAAACTGTTAGCGATTTTGCACCGTCATTTAATCTAGAATTATCAAGCGGGCGTCGCCTCTCGGATAAGTTTCGTCAAAGAATTAACCGTGATCTGGTCAGCCGGTTGTTCAACTTTGTTGAAGAGCGCTTGGGCGGCGAAACCTTCGCCTAAAAGACTATAGGCTTTGTATAGATCAGGCGACAACTCTGGAGGGGATTCACTGCTCCTAATAGAAGGTGGACGGTAATGAGCATGAATGGTTTCACCATCTGTGCGCAAAATCAGACTGGCACTAGTGACCTGTCCTGGCAGCGGCTGCCAATCGACATAAATGTGGAGTGCACAATCTTCTTGGCTGAACTTTGTGATTTTCACCCTCGCTGGACCCTGCTGATCAAACAAGTGTAAATCAGGAGTAGTAATGTTACTGCCAGTAAGGGGCGTGTTTTGCTCTGGTGAGAGTCGACCGGCAGCCATCAGGTGCAACTCGGCGGCCAACAATAAATTTTGCAGGGAGTCAGCTGTCGGTCGTTCGCTGCCCTCGTTAAGCGACTGATAGCGACGTCGGCGATCGTCATGCCGCTCAATAAAAGCTGCCGACAGCTCCGCCATTGTGGAATACTCCGTAGTTGCTTCACTCTCGGGTTTGCGGCTTTCTTCCAGATTTTGTAGAGCGACAGACGTGCTGCCATCTATACCGCTTAAAGCAGTTTCTAAACGATCTAGCTCAGCTTGGCCGAATGGCCGAGGCCAAGAGGCATGCAGCGGTGAATGTGTGTTGCCATCTTCATTTTTTTCATACATGAGGTCCATGGCACGGAGCATGAAACCAGGTGAACCATGCCCGGCGTGGTATGGCAAAATCTGGCGTTCAATGTATTGGCCGTCTTCTGTGTCCCAAGAATAGCGCACACCGACACCTCGGCCATTGTCGGTGGGAAAACTTTCTAAATAGAAGGGAAAAATATCAGCACCCGTTTGCTCCTGGGGCATAGGGGCTTTAATTGTAAAGTGGCCAGGCGGCATCATGGTGTTAATAGCCCGAACAAATTCGGCACAGCGATGCATTTTTTGCGTGTCGGGCGGTTTCAGATCTGGCTCAGATGTATATGCACCACTTCGCAGCACGTTCACCCAGTGATCTAAGCGGTGATCGTCACCCTCGACCCATTCGGGCTCCAGTTTACCCTCTGGCGTGCGCATAACCTGTTCACAATCCGCAATTAGGGCGACACCCATATGCTTGTCGAGCACCAAAAGCTCAGTTGGCGCAGTGCGTCGGAAATTACTGTCTCGGGTTTCGTGTATAATCGTCGTTCGTGCTTCTGGTATTTCTGGATCGAGTTGATGGATGAGAATATTGACAACGGTACGGCCTAACATCTCTTTTCCTTCAGTATGAATAGTACGGTCAACATAGACCAGTGGTTCGGCATAAGGCAGGTCCAGTGCTAGCAAGTGAAGCATTTCTGCCTGCTTGAAGGGTATTTGAGAAAACAGCTCGCCAGAATCATCTGGCGTTCCCCCGCGATTCCCCTCGGGCGGTTCGCTGCTC
>CAYZSM010000008.1:0-9683 GCA_964481105.1 uncultured Candidatus Saccharibacteria bacterium
TACGCAGCGGTCTGCAAAACCGCGTACACGGGTGCAAATCCCGTAGGTGCCTCCAATTAGGTTATGCCTTGTGGCATTTTTTAGGGGCGAGTGGCGGAATTGGTATACGCGGTGGACTTAAAATCCGCTGGTTTTATAACCTTGAGTGTTCGAGTCCCTCCTCGCCCACCACTAGGTTTCGTGAACTTTCTTTGAGGGTTGGGTGGTGGATGTCCACCCATCCTCCATACATCCTCCACCCAATGGGTGCACATTCTCCATACATTGGGTATCCAAACCTAGCTGGTGCGGGCGCTTCTAATACTGAATCAGCTGCTTTTGATAAATCCACAGAGGTTCTGTATACTGAGGCATAAGAAGTCAAATAAAAACCACAACAAAGGAGCCTCCACTCTTATGGAACTCAAGCTTGACCCCATTGATAATTCACCAGAATCTCCGGCCCCGATGGCCGGCGGCATGCCGCCTCAGCAAATTCAGTCAGCTCAGCCCATTCCGCCAACTCCTCCAACTGTTCCAGTTTCTCCGGTGGCTGCTGCTATGCCAGAAGCCATGGCTCCACCCGCAGTGCCTAATCCCAGTCAGATACATGCCGACGGAGTGACACCAACGGGTCAGGGAGCAATGCCAGCAACAGGTTCACCTGCGCCGTTACCTACGTTACCGGTACCGCCCGCGGCCAGTGGCCAGCAAGGGGTGATGGTTGGTGGTGGTTTTGCGCCTGACCCGGGCGCGCCTGTTAGTTTTAGCGACACTCCTGCCGCTGGCGTAGCACCCGGAGGCGCCGCACCGCGCCGGTTCAGCCCTAAACTGCTGATTGGCGGTCTTGCCGCACTTGTCGTCATTGGCGGTGGTTTGGCGTATTATTTCGGCTACTATATGAACCCGAGCGTTATATATAGCCAGTCTTTATCCAATACCGGCAAGGGTTACGACAAACTTATTAATTATGTTGACGCTCAGTCGCAGCTTAAAAATCAATCATATACCGGTAGTGGAAACATTTCCTACGATTCTTCGAGCTTTTCCGCCGATGGCAAAATGACGGTTAGGGGTGATGACAACAATGGTGAGCTAACGCTAGACATTGGTGCGGATGGCAGTCGGTACACTGCGGATGTGCGGGCGATTAAGAGTTCCGGTACTGCTCCCGACTTGTATGTAAAAGCTACCGGACTGCAGGGCCTTGGTGCGCTGTTTGGCCTTCCAGAAGATGATAGTGCGATCAGCAGCATCGACGGTGCCTGGATATTCATCGATCACACCCTACTGCAAACCCAACTGAGTAGTGCCCTGGGGGCAAGCAGTACCAAGTCACCAACCCGGGCTGACATTTTGGATGAAGCAAAAGCCTTCGGTAAAGTAAACCAGCAGTATCTTTTTAGTAGCAATAAAGATAAAGCCGTGATGAAAGTCGTCAAGCAGTATGGCAGTGAAACAGTAAGCGGCCACAAAACGTATCATTACCAGGTCGCGGTCCAAAAAGATAATGTTAAAAAATATATTGGGGCGCAGGCTGATGCTCTTAAGGCTAGTAAATTAGGGGCCTGGCTCAAGCAAAACCACTACGATGAGACTGTCGCCAGCACCTTCGATGAACTGAAATCCGAAGCCGATTCTATTAAATCCACCGAAACTGCTGACGTTTGGATGGATACCGGTCACCGGATGATTTACAAAGTTCGCTTTAGCGCCGATAAAAACGCTGCCAAAAATTACGCTGAAGTTGGCCTCGACTATAAGGGCGGTGATAGTTTTCCATTCTTTTTTGGCGGGGCTAATGATAATGACGGTCTGACTGAGAATTTCCTGCTAGTCGGCACTTTGAATACCAAAACTAATGCCGCCGATCTGAAGTTTAATCTGAAGGATGATTTTGATGGTGATACCAGCACCTTTAAGCTAAACTTCAGCTTGCAACCAAGTAGTAAGCCGGTCAAAGTGGAAAAGCCTAGCGGTGCTAAACCCTTGAATGATGTTTTGCAGGCGTTCGGGGTCGATCCTCTCGGGTCTGGAACCGCTACTCCCGGCATTAGCGGCGGCAGTACGCAGTCCAGAGCTCAGGACAGCAAACGCCGGGCGGATGTGGGTGTTATACAGACTCAGGTTGAAGCGTTCTTTTCTGAGAATGGTTATTATCCGTCATTGACTGATCTGAATAGTCCGAGCTGGCTAAAAACAAATATGAAGAGCTTGGATGTAACTGCATTAGTGGATCCGAGTGCTCCGGCAGGCAGTAAACTGGTTAGTGTCCCGGCGGCTCACGCCTATGCCTACCAGGTAACCAACGAAAAAGGTCTGAGCTGCGAAGCTGATGACACGGCTTGCGTTATATATACCCTAACGGCGACTATGAGTGATGGTACAACCTATAAGAAAGAAAACCTTGATTAGCCGGCGAACGTTCAGTGCCATCCCAGTTCAACTTGCTATACTATAAAGCGTGCAAGCTATTGTTAATAATCTGTTAACTACCTATACCTTGAGTGGCAAAGGGCGGCTGATTTTGTTGCTGCACGGCTGGGGAGATAGTGCCAAGGGTCTCGCTGAACTACAAACTGCTTTCGGCAAGCACTACCAGGTATTAGCTGTGGATTTACCGGGTTTCGGTGCCACCGAAGCACCCCAAACAACCTGGAATTTGGATAATTACGCTGAATTTTTGCGGGCGCTTTTGGATAAACTGAAATTGCCTCAGCCATACGGTGTGATTGGGCACAGTAATGGCGGTGCCCTGGCTATTCGAGCAATTGGTTTAGATTATCTCCAGCCTGAAAAGCTGGTGTTGTTGGCGGCATCAGGTGTCAGAAATAGCCAAACCGGCAAGCGTTTCATTCTGAAAATTATTGCGAAAGCCGGTAAAGTTGCCACCTACGGCTTGCCGGAGCGCTATCGCCGTGCTTTACGCGAGAGTCTGTATGGAGTGGCTGGTTCAGACATGCTGGTCGCGCCGCACCTAGAGGAAACATTTAAAAAAACCGTCCGCCAAGACGTTCAGGCTGATGCCCGCCGCGTCGCCATTCCGACGCTGTTAATCTATGCTGCCGATGACGCCGCCATACCGCTGGCTGATGCTCATCGTTACCAGCATTTAATGAAACAAGCCCGGCTGGAAGTTATTGAAGACGCCGGACATTTCATCCACCACGATCAGCCGGCTAAAGTTATATCGTTAATTGAAGGTTTTCTGCAATGATCCGCGACCTTATTAGCCAGTATTGGCCTGGTTTTCCAACAGCTTTGATTTATATGCTTCAGAGTAGTGAATATCAGCCACGGCCTTACGTGCAGTGGGTTAATCGGACGCATGACTTTAGCACGGTGATGCGCCGCCGGAAGTTGGAACGTACCAAAGCAGCGCGCAGTTTGCTGCTGGTCTTGCGCCTCGGTATCATCCTGCATGTTGGTGTTGGATTACTTTTGATGGCTCTTGGTATCTGGCATGATCTGCCGGGCGGCGTGCCGTTTGGCTTGGCATTGATTTTGGTGTATCCGTACGTTTGGGCATATCTTATTGTGGTGCCACTACTGTTGGGCCGCTGGTTGGTGGCGCGTCCCCGGGAATCCCGGCTTGTTGCTGCCTCTGAGAAAATTTTTGCGGCTCATCCGGGAATTAAAATTGCGGTGGCCGGCAGCTATGGCAAAACCACCATGAAAGAAATGCTCAGTACGGTGCTCGGAAAAGAATTAACTGTCGCAGTCACCCCGGCCAATAAAAACGTCAGCACTAGCCACGCCCGCTTCGCCGCGCATTTGAAAGGCGACGAAGATATTTTGGTGATTGAGTATGGCGAAGGAAAGCCCGGCGATGTAGCCCGCTTTGCTAAGATCACCCATCCAACCCATGCGATTATTACCGGGCTAGCGCCGGCGCACCTCGATCAGTACAAAACGCTGCACGCCGCCGGCGAAGATATTTTTAGTGTGGCGGCCAGCGCTCAACAAGTCTACGTCAATACTGAAGCTGCTAGCGTTCAGCCGTTTCTAAAAAAATCCTACCACGCCTTTAACGCCGATGGCGCGCTTGGCTGGAAAGTCAGCAATGTCGCAGTGGATTTTGAAGGTACCGATTTTACCTTGAAGAAAGGCAAGAAGAGCCTGCATTTGCGGAGCGGATTGCTGGGCCGACATCATCTTGGGTTTCTGGCGCTGTGTGCTGGTTTGGCGCTGGAATTCGGGTTGAGCGACAAACAAGTTGTCGCGGCCATTGCCCGGACCAAGCCGTTTGAACACCGTATGCAGCCGTACCGCCTAGGAGGCGCCTGGATTATTGACGATACCTATAACGGCAATCTGGAGGGCATCCGCGCCGGCACTGAGCTGCTCAAGGAGCTACCTTCCAAATTTAAAGTCTATGTCACGCCAGGACTGGTTGATCAAGGCCCGGAAACCGCCCGGGTGCACCATGAAATGGGGCGCTTGATCGCCGCAGCTTATCCCGATCTAGTAGTGCTGATGCGCAATTCTGTTACCGGTTACATTCAACAAGGGTTAAAAAAAGCCGGTTACAGTGGTGAAGTGCACATTGAGCCAGATCCTTTGGAGTTTTACAGCAATCTCAATCATTTCGTGGCTCACGGTGATCTGGTGGTCATGCAAAACGACTGGACCGATAATTACGCCTAAGCGATAACTTTAGTCTTCTGGTTTTTCAATCAGCCGCTCGATAGCCAGCATGGTGGCGGCCTCTTTGAGCGGAACATTTTCCTTCAAAGAGAAATTGTAGGTGTCTTCTATGGCTTTGACCATGTATTTTTCCATGGTGTCGTTGACTTTTTCTAGGCTCCAGTGCTCGCCCTGCTTGTTTTGCAGCCATTCCAAATAGCTGACAATAACTCCGCCGGCATTCGCGATGATATCCGGCAAAATGATATGGCCATGTTCTACCAGGTAGTTGTAAGCCCGTTCGTCCACCGGACCGTTGGCTAGCTCTAACAGGTATTTAGCTTTGACTTGCTCGACATTGTTGCGCGCCGTTACAGCGTCACCCATGGCAGCTAGCACCAGAATATCGACGTCGGCGCCGATAACAGCATCATTGCTAAGCAGGGTAGTGCCCGGGCTTTCAAATGTTTCGATCGGATTACCGGCGGCTTTGTGGGCGGCAATTTCCTGGATGGGAAGGCCCTCGGGGTTATAAAGGGTACCGCCGACTTCACCGATGGCAACAATACTCCAGTGCGGATGCGCCTCGGCGGCTGACAAGCAAAAAAACGAGCCTACATTGCCAAAACCCTGCACAGCAATAGCTAATTCTTCATCGGCTTTGCCGAGACGATGCAATAATTCATGCAACGCAATCATACCGCCGTGGCCAGTGGCGGCGTCACGGCCTTCACTGCCGCCGTTTGCCAGCGTTTTGCCGGTAAAGCTAGCCCGATTGTTGTCACCGCTGTACTTTTCGTATTCCTCGACCATCCAGTCAATGATCCGGCCGTTGGTGTTGACATCCGGTGCTGGCACGTCTTTGTCGGGTCCAATGTGCGGAGCCATATAGGCACCGTACTTGCGGCTGAGCTCTTCCAGTTCGGCATCAGTTAATTCGCGCGGATCAACCGTAATACCACCTTTGCCGCCGCCCAGTGGCAAACCAACAGCCGCCGTTTTCAGGCTCATCAGCATGGCCAGAGCCTGTACTTCTTCCAAATGCACCCCAGGGTGAAAGCGGACACCGCCCTTGTAAGGACCGCGTTTATTGCTGTGTTGCACCCGGTAGGCCGGAAACTTTTTGCCATTATCGAGGGTAATTTCAAAAGCGTGTGCCGAATCGGCTCGCAGCAGCGTATCAATTGTTTCGTCATCTAACCCTAGTTTTTGACTGGCACGAGTAATCAAATGTTGCGCGGTTCGTAACATGGTAGTAACTCCCTTAGCTGTATTTTTGGATCATGCATTTCCATAATAACGCTCATTGTTGTATTTGTCGAAACCCGTCAAGTTTATTTTGAATTGTGCCCCGGAATTGTATACACTAATTGCATGGAAACGATCATGGTTATTTTTGGAGGGCGCTCAGCCGAGCATGATGTCTCTATTGTCACGGCGCTGGCCAGCATTATTAAACCGTTAGAACTGACCAAAAAATATCGAGTGGAAGCCGTTTATGTGGCTAAAAACGGCGCCTGGTATTGGGATGAAAAACTGAAAGATATTCAGTTGTTTACCTCTGGTGGCATTCAGGATTTCCTGCACCGCAGCCAACCGGCGAGCGTGCAACTGGACGGCGGCTTAACACTAGTAAAGGCCAGTGGCATTGCCGGGCGCAAACAAACGCGTAAAATTGACATCGCTTTCCCGGCTATGCACGGCACCTATGGAGAGGACGGTTCGTTAATGGGTTTACTCGATATGGCCGGTATACCGTATGTCGGTTGCGGCTTGGCTGCTTCGGCCCTGGCCATGGATAAGGTTCTGGCCAAGCAAATAGCTGAGGCCCACGGCATTGCCGTAGCCAAATTCACCTATTTTACTAAGGCCAGCGTCGAACGGGAGCTGTCGGCAATTGTTGCCGAGGTCCAAAAATCTTTGCGTTACCCGTTGTTTGTGAAGCCGGCCCATCTTGGCTCCAGTATCGGTATTTCCCAAGTTTCCAGCGAAAGCGAACTGCGCAATGCCATTGAGGTTGCCGCGCATTATGACGACAAAATTATCATCGAGGAGGCCGTCCAGAACCTTATAGAGGTAACCTTGCCGGTAATTGGCAATGAGCGTCCTCAGCCGGCCTTGCTGGAACGCCCGATGACCCAGGTTGAGGATTTCTTTGATTTCGATACAAAGTACATGCGCGGCGGCAAAAAAGGCAAAGGTAAGGGTAGTGCCAAAGGTGCCCAAGGATATAGCCAGATTCCGGCCGAACTGCCAAAAGATTTGTACGCCAAGGCGGAAGCTACCGGCCTGAACGTGTACCGGGCACTGGGCTGCAGCGGCATTGCTCGGATTGATATGCTGATTGATTCTGAAACCGGCAACATTTATTTCAACGAGGCAAATCCACTGCCCGGCGGTCTCTATGCGCATAATTGGAACCGGGCTGGTATCAGCAATGTCGAACTGGTTCAAAAATTAGTCGGCTTTGCCCGCGAACGTCAAACCCAGCGCCAAACCTTAGCGACTTCCTTCACCACTAATTATTTGCAGCAGTTTTAGACCATGAGTGAAGTCCATGACACGGTGGCGTACTTCCGGGATGGTTTTGTGCCTTTTGCTGAGGCGCAGCTCAGTATTGGCAGTGCACCGGTGCTGTATGGGCTGAGCGTGTACACCGTAATTCCGGTGTTTTGGAATGCTAAATCCAAACAGCTTCAGCTATTTCGGTTGCCGGATCATTTTCAACGTCTACAAAATTCCGCGAAAATCATGGCCTTTGATGACTTTCTGGCGGCGTGGGACTATGCCCAGTTTGAGCAAACCATCCAGCAACTGCTCCGCAAAAATACCGTTCAAGCCGATAGCCTGGTGCGGGTGAGTGTTTTTGTGGATGATATCTTGCGCGGTACCCGGATGCACGGGCTCAAACACAGCCTGTCAGCGTTCGTTTATCCAGCTGCGCCGCTTGTACCGAAAACAGGCGCCCACTTGTGCGTGTCGAATTGGCAGCGTACACCGGATAATGCCATTCCCTCAAGGGCCAAAATTAACGGCAGTTACGCCAATGCCGCCCTAATGAAACACGAAGCGGTACTCAGCGGCTTTGACGATGCCATAGCGCTCGACAACCATGGCCACGTCACCGAAAGCACTGTCGCCAATCTGTTTCTGGTTAACGGGGGCCGTTTGGTAACGCCAAGCAGTTCCACTGATTTGCTGGAAGGAATTACCCGCGATACCGTGTTTAGGCTGGCTGAACATTTAGAGATTCCCTGGGAAACACGGACCGTTGATCGCAGTGAGCTATATCTGGCCGATGAACTATTCCTGTGCGGCAGCAGCATGAACATCAGTCCGGTTGTAAAAGTTGATCATCGGCACATTGGTTCCGGCCGGCCAGGGCCGCTAACCAAAAAATTGTCAGCCGCTTACGAAGATTGCGCGCGCGGTCAAAGCTCAGCCAGTACAGCCTTTTCTGAGTGGTTGACGCCAGTTTTGCCCTGAGCTCGTGCTTGAACTAGTTCAATCCAGCGCGATAGATCAAAAACGAGACATAACAGATCAAACACCGTGGTACAATTAATTATGACAATGCAAAACCGGGTTGCGATCCTCGATGCCGGGGGACAGTACGTTGATCTGGTCCGCAAAGCGGTGGAGCGGCAGGGAATCCCGGCCGATGTTATGGCCCTCAATACGCCGCGCTCAGATATTGAAGGCAAATACGGAGCGATTATTATTTCCGGCAGTCCGGCAAGTTCTCATGCTGAGGCTGCACCACAGCCTGACCCGGATATTTGGAACAGTTCACTGCCGCTGCTGGGTATTTGCTATGGCATGCAAGCCATGGTGGTGGCGTATGGCGGCCAGGTGGCTACCAACGCCATCCGAGAAGACGGCCGAGTTACCACCGAGGTGAATGTCACACATCCGCTTTTTCATGGTATTAAAAAAGATTTCACTGGACTTTTCACGCATGGAGATTTCGTAAAAACCATTCCGCAAGGCTTTCAGACGCTTGGCTCGCATAGCTTAAGCGACGGTTCGGTGTCCTATTCGTCGATTGCCAAAGACAACCAGCTGGGCGTGCAGTTCCATCCGGAAGTGTTTGACGATACTCCGGAAGGCTACCAATTATTTAAAAATTTCTTGGAGCGGATTGCCGGCCTCAGGGCCGATGAACATTTTCGTGAACAGCAGCTAACGGCGCTAATTGAAACCAAGAAACAGCAAATTGCCAAGCAAGCCGGCGATAGGCATGTGATTGCATTTGTCAGCGGCGGTGTTGATTCCAGCGTCACCGCTACTTTGGCGGCTAGAGCGATTCCGGCCGATCGCCTGCATGCCTTTTATATTGATAATGGTTTTATGCGCGACGAAGATGATCAGGTAATTGAGACTTTGCAGGCAGCTGGTATCCCCGTAAAAAAGGTTGATGCTGTCACGACATTTGAGTATGCCGCCGTTCAAATTGATGGTATTAATCATGGACCGCTAATTACCGAAACTGATCCGGAGGCTAAGCGCAAGATTATTGGCCGGGCCTTTGTGAATGTGCAAAACAGCCTGGTCAGTGAACTACACCTCAAAGAAGCTTTGCTGCTACAAGGTACCAATGCCGCCGACCGGATTGAAAGTGGCCACAGCACCGGCGATAGCCACACCATGACCATTAAAACGCACCATAATCAGGTTCAGGAAGTGCAGCAACTGAAAGCCGCCGGCCTGTTGATTGAGCCGATCGATGATTTATTTAAAGATGAAGTGCGTGAACTAGGCCAGCAGTTGGGCTTGCCCGAAGACCTGATTCAGCGCCAACCGTTTCCCGGGCCAGGCCTGGCTATTCGTATTGTTGCTACCGCCGAGGAACAGCCTCATCTGCAGCCAGACCCTGGCGAG
This sequence comes from uncultured Candidatus Saccharibacteria bacterium, assembly GCA_964481105.1. GTDB lineage: Bacteria > Patescibacteriota > Saccharimonadia > Saccharimonadales > UBA4665 > CAYMUN01. The sequence goes on from CAYZSM010000008.1 coordinate 9,487, forward strand.
AAGGATATTCAAAGTTTTTTGGAGTCGCGATTCAAAGGCCTGCGAGCACATCTTTTGCCGATTCGCAGTGTGGGGGTGGGCGGCGATGAGCGTTCGCACCTTTCGGTGGCGGCAATCGAGCACGCCGGCCTAAATGACTCGGAACTGGCCGCAATTGGCAGTGAATTGCCGGCTCACTTCCGCGGCAGTGTTAACCG
>CAYZSM010000009.1:0-9492 GCA_964481105.1 uncultured Candidatus Saccharibacteria bacterium
CTCGTCCCAGTGGGCCGGCACTTTGCTCATTTCGCTGCGGGTACGGCCGTGGATGCTCAGCATGTCGAGCTGGTGCTGCAGCAGGAATTCAATCCACGTCAGATCAATTTTGTTGAAGCCAAGCCGGGTTTTGACACTCAGCGGCAACTGGCCGGCTAGCCCCTTCCTTGTTGCTTCAATGATGGCAGCGGCCAGTTCGCGGTCGTTGATTAGGGCACTGCAGGTGCCGTTCTTGACGGCAATTTTTTCCGGACAGCCCATATTCAGATCCACGCCGGCGAAATTGACGCCTTTTGGCAGGCCGAGTTCGCGGGCAAATGTGCCATCGGCTATTTCTTGGGCAGTTTTATAAAAATTCTCTGGATCTTTACCCCAGAGCTGAGCGATTAACGGCTGCTCCTGAGGTGTAAAGCGCAGTTTTTTGAGCAGTTTGGAGCGGCCCGGGCTTTGCAGTCCATCGACGTTGACGAACTCCGTAAAATACAAGTCCGGCGGCGCACAATCGGCCACCACCCGCCGAAACACCGTATCGGTCACATCATCCATCGGCGCCAGTACAAAAAAGGGCTTAGGCAGCGTCTGCTTCACGGGCGGCTTTCTCATCCAGGTAGGGCTGGTATTTTCTCAGCTCCTGGGCGCACATGGCTCGCGAAAGAGCTATTTTGTACAACTTCGCATTGGCGTGAACGCCTACCATATCAAGATACTCAATGAAAAAGGCTGAGCGTTCAGCGTGTGAATAATTACCGTGATAGACACGCTTGCGAATGGCTCTATGCAAGCCAGCAACTGCAGTATTTTTAAGTTCGTATAGCATAGCGGCAACCTCGACCGTACTATGAATCCGTTCATCGGCCAAAGCTCGCTCTTGTTCCAGCTTTTCGGCACGAATGCGCACCTGCCGAGGACTACGCAAATGAACTCTTAAATGACGGAAACTCTCGTTTTCGTCTGTTAGGCGTTTGGCAAGCGAGTCTTGAGCGCTAATTTTACTGGTGAGGGCATGTCCGGCGGATCGCATTGCGCTTCGTCGAGCTTCTTCCCGGTCAGTGTCTCCCCATCGAGCATCCTGAGTTTTGTTGACCGTATGACGGGCAAAATCTGGAGCATTCCGAGCTACTATCGTATATTCAGCCGGTTGAAAAGCCACACCAAGCTGGGCTTTGGGGGGTATTTTATTTCCGGCCGGAGGTCGTCCTACACCTAAACGCACCACATGATATGCCTCATCGTACTGAACAGTTTTAGGAGGTATATACAGCCTTTCCTCAAGATAGACCGGCCGGGCATGCTGAAAATCATCGATTGACGGTTCCCGTCCAAATCGAATAGTTGGCGTGATACGGTCAATTAGACTAGGCAAGGTTATTCGGGCATCCGCCGAAACGTCGGGATAGGTGCCGGCCGGTACTAGTTCGGCCGCATATGACGGCATTGCTAATTGATTGGGATGAACTCCAGGCTGTCGTTTCATATATCAGATACTCCTTTCAGGCATTTCAGTATAGCGCTAACAGTGGTGATTGGCAATCCACGCCACTTCGAATGTGGTGTAGCAGTGGTATGTGTTCCAGGTCATGTATGCACAATGTATGGAGGATGTATGGAGGACGTACACCCATCGTCCATACGTTGGGTGGAGGATGGGTGGAGAGGTGCCAAAGAGGTGACCAAGTAGAGTTAGATAGGTGAAGGCTTGGAGATCGATCGCATCTCTTGCTCAATCTGTTCACGGCGGCTATCGCGCCGCTCTTTACCTTTGGCACCAGCGTAGACAATGCGAAACTGCCGATAGGCGCTATCGAGCCGAGCTTGCTCGTCAGGATCTTTAGTAGCTATGCGAAAGCTGGCAATTCTTGGATTGTCAGCATTGTTCAGGACAGGTTGACCATCTTCGTCTTTTTCATAGACGGGTTCAGTAAAAGCCTCGATATCAAGGGATTTGGCCAAGCTTCCTTTGGAAGCCAGGCGTAAACCTTGTATTGCATCTGTGGAAGCCTCAACGGCTTGGCTTAAGTCCTCAAGGGAAAGATCTTGCTCGGCTGGCTCATGGTATATACCCTGAGCCACACGATTAGCTACATTGTTTTTGTTCGTGACATTACCCCGGCTTTTGCTTTCAACCGCTAGGCTGTTAAGGGCGTCGTGTTCAGCCGCCAAACAATCTAAGCTTTTTTGCTGCTCAGGAGTCAAAGGAGGGGGCGGAAAGTAGCCTTCCTCATGCTGCACTAATTTCCCAAAAGCCACACTCGCAGGTGGGGCCAAGAAACTTCCCTGATTATCCACATCTATCTTGTGCTTTGGTGCCATAACAGATAGAACTATACCACACTTATGCTATATTTGCAATGAAAATGCTTACAGTTACTCCCACTTGAAAACGCGGAAGGCGACAGCGTAGATCAGAATAAACCACGCGGCCATTAAGCCGAGCTGCGGGCCGAGGTCAATCAAGTGTTTACCTTCGGTAGTCAGCAGGCGCAGCCCATCAATAACTGGGGTCAAGGGCAAGAAAGTGGTGACCGTTTGCAGCCAGTCCGGCATCAGGAAGCGCGGGAAAAAGGTGCCCGACAGGAACAGCATTGGGAAGACGATGATGTTGGCCAGCGGCGCGGCTTGGCGCTCGTTTTTGGCCCAGCCGCCGATGGCCAGTCCGAGACCCAGGATCATGAAGATGCTCAGTACCGCAAAAATGATGATTTCTGGATAGTCACCGTCGATTTTGAGGTGGAAAAACTTGATAGCCACGACGAACTGTACGGCGATGGCGATAATGCCGGTGATGGCCTGACTGAACATGGTAGACATAAAATACTGCCAGGTTTTGAGCGGCGTGGTGTGCAGCCGGCGCAGAATTCCTTGCTTCTTCAGTTCCGGGAAAACGTTGACTGGGCCGAAGATGCCCAAACCGATAATTGAGAAGCCCAAAAGGCCTGAAAAGGTGTAGTCAAAGGCTGTTAGACTCTTTTCGTTGAGCTCTTTGGGAGCGACGCTGAATGGTTCCTGAACCTGCACGAATTGGCCATTGATTTTCTTGAACATGCCATCGAGAACGGAGGTGAGCGTTTGGCCGGTGCCGGAACTGGTGTGGTTATATAGTAGCTGCGCCTGGCCGGACGGTACTGCTTGGCCGGATTGCTTGTCGACTTTAACGGCGCCGAACTCGCGCGGCAAAATGATAATTCCGTCGATCTGGCTCTTGCCCATTTTGTCTTTGGCTTGATCGAGGGTGGTGATTGATTTGTCGGATTTAAACAGTTTGCTCTTTTCCAGTTGCTGAGCGAAATTGCGGGCGAACGGCGTATTTGACTGGTTGAGTACGGCGACTTTGAAGGTGATGTTGTTATTGCCACTGCTGAAGCTGCCGAAGACAAACAGGAAGATCAGCGGGAAAATCACACCGAAAAACTGGGCCAGCCGGTCGCGGAAAAAGCGCCGGGTGCTGAGCTTGGTGAAAACCAGGACGGTGCGCAGTTGCTGTTTGACGGTCATGGCGTTAATCCTTTAAGCCCTTTCCGGTCAGGTCAATAAAGACATCGTCCAGATTGGCCTGCTCAACCTTCATTTCTTTTTTGAAGCCGCGATCCAGCAGCTGCTTGATCAGCCGTTTCGGCGTATCCAGAGCAACGATTTTACCGCTGTCCATAATCGCTACCCGGTCGCAGAGCAGTTCGGCTTCGTCGAGGTAATGGGTGGTAATAATGACGGTCACGCCGCGGTCACGGACTTCGCGGATCAGCTCCCAAAGATTGCGCCGAGCCACCGGATCGAGGCCGGTGGTGGGCTCGTCCAGGAAGAAGACGGTTGGATTATGCACCAGGGCGGCGGCAATACTCAGACGTTGGCGCTGACCGCCAGACAACTGCTCGGCGAAGCTGTTGGCTTTGTCGCCAAGCTGTACATCATCCAAGAATTCGCGGGCGTTGACTTTTTCACCATAGGCAGCGGCAAATAGTTCAATAATTTCCGTCAGTTTTTGTTTGTCCTGAAAGGCTGGAGTTTGCGGTTGGACGCCGATAATTGCTTTAACCTTGTCAGGTTGTTCGGCAACGTTCAGGCCGTTTAGGATGATTGTGCCGTCGTCAATTTCACGCAAAGTTTCGATCATTTCCAGCGTGGTGGTCTTCCCAGCGCCATTGGGGCCCAAAATCCCGAAAATTTCACCTTTTTTGACTTCAAACGAGATGCCGTCAACTGCCGGTTTGTCATCGTAGGATTTTTTGAGGTCGGTGACTTTAAGGATTACGGCTGACATATCGGCCTATTATAGCAAAACCCCGCTTCATTGGTAGAAGCGGGGTTTGTAAACACCAGGTGGCCCCCGTACGCGGGGACGACAGATCTATTTGGTGCGCTTAACGGTCAGGAACCCGTTGCGCGGGTTTTCATTGACTTCCATACCGGCAGGCAGGTCAGTCGCTTCTGGGCGCTGGTCCTTGCTGAAGTAGTAGATAGTTTGTTCTTTGCCACCGCGCAGAACTACCTTTTTGGAGTTTAAGTAATACGTAACGCCTTTGGAATTAGTGTGCTTGTAGGCCATGATAGAATCTCCCTCTCTTACCGTTAGTAATGTACCCCTAACATACTCTGGTGGCTTTTCGTTTGTCAACCCTAGAGAACAAATTAGCCGACTTTCGCCTTGCGCTGGCCGGCTCGCTTGTATTACACTGGGTCGGTAAGCATAAAAGTAATAAAGAGGTGGAGAGAGCGAAGTTATGGATTTTTCTAACCGCAATGTACAACCGCAAGCTGCGGCTCCAGGTGCGCAGACTACAGCGGCCGGGAACGCAGGCAACAGTCACAAAAGAGGTAAGGGCCGCGACAAGAACGAGTGGTTCCGGATTGGAACCGTGGTGCTTTGCGCCGCGATCGTCATTTTGTTAGGTGCCGTTACAGTCGTTACCAGCACCAATAGCAGTAACGTAAAAGCCGAGTCACAATATGTTGACAGCAGTAAGCTCCAAGCAGTCTTCCTGAACACCGGACAGGTGTACTTTGGCAATATTAAGTCACTCAACAGCAAGTACTTTGTGCTTGGCAACATTTACTACCTGCAGACTTCCAACGCCAACAGCTCCAGTGCTAACAGCACCGCTGCTAATACCAGCGTTTCTTTGGTAAAGCTTGGTTGTGAGCTGCACGAGCCATATGACCAGATGGTCATCAACCGTGACCAAGTCACTTTCTGGGAGAACCTCCAGTCTAACGGTCAGGTAGCCAAGGCAGTTACTACCTTTAAAAAGCAAAACCCCAACGGCCAGAAGTGTGCCGATCAGAGCAGCAGCAGTAGCAGCACTAGCAGCGACAATGTTCAGAGCGCTACTCCTTCAAACACTCCAAAACCCTAATCGAAGCTACTCGATTATCGTTCTTAAACGTCCCTCCGGGGACGTTTTTGATGCAGGAAGTGTCTACCAAGAGTAGCGAGGAACAGCACTCCACTAACGGTGCTCAGAGCTAGACTCCAGCCAGCCAGATCGGGTGACCAGCCCGGAGACACGAAGGCGAATTTGTAGAGCGCATCAGGAATGGGCGTGACCTTTTCCGGGTTATGCGACAGCACGTACTGCTCTATGCAAGGTACCCGGTTGCGGCCGGAGAAATCGGTGGGATTCTGGCGCTCGCATTCCGCCTGTGCGGCGCTGTAGAGTTGGGTGTTGCCCTGGACAATTTGATCGCTCTGGGCGCGCACCAGACGCTCGTAGGTGTATTTTAACTGAATGGGAGGATAGACCGTAGCAGTGCCGGCGTTGAGATTGGTATTCATGTGGGTGGTAACATACGCCTGCAGCTGGCGGAGAGACGTTTCAATATCTTTGTTTTGACGATCGGCGGTATAGACTTGGTCGCGCAGTTTGATCATATGCTCGTTATTGGCTCGCAGCGCGAACACGCCCACTACGCCGCTGACTACAGCGAGCACCAAAAACGCCCACGGACCGGCTTGGTGAAACTTTTTTGCAAGCTGCTGAATGCTGGAGTTGTGCATACTTGCTTACAGTATACGGAGCTGGACGCTCATCACGCCAGCCTGTACCCTATAAACATGCATATCTACTTCTCCGGCATAGGCGGCGCCGGCATCGGACCGCTTGCCCAAATCGCCGCTCAGGCCGGCTATCAGGTGTCCGGATCCGATCAGCAGGACTCTTCCTATATTGCGTACTTGCGCAAACACGGCATCCACGACATTCATATTGGCCAGACGAGCGCGGCGATTGCCGAAGTCCACGCCAAGCAGCCAATTGAGTGGCTGGTTTATAGTTCCTCCATCCCTGTAGATCATCCAGAACTGGTATTTTGCCGCGAACAGGGCATCAAAACCAGCAAGCGCGACGAATTACTCAATCGCATTATCGGCGAGCGCTCCCTTTCCCTGATAGCCATCGCCGGAACTCACGGCAAAACAACCACCACTGCTCTAGTTACCTGGCTATTCACCCAGCTGGAGATACCGGTCAGTTACCTGTTGCCGGCCAAAACCAGTTTTGCGGAAATGGGCCGCTTTGACCCTTTGAGCAACTGGTTCATTTACGAAGCCGACGAATTTGACCGTAACTTTTTAGCCTACGAACCGGCGATCAGTGTAATCACTGGCGTCAGCTGGGATCATCACGAAATTTTCCCAACCCGTGAAGACTACCAGGCAGCCTTCCGGGAATTCATCGATCAATCCGAGCAGGTGTACATTTGGGAGGAAGATGCGGAATATCTGGGGCTTGGCGCGGCTTCGGGCGACGGCTTGGCTATCCAAAAAAGTGACGATCCACATATTGATACCATTGCTTTGGTGGGAAAATACAACCGACTCGACGCCTGGCTGGCTGTTCAGGCGGTTCACCGGGCTACAAAAGAGCCGCTGAGCCGACTGCTGGAAATTGTTGGTCGTTTTCCTGGCTTGGGCCGCCGCATGGAACAGATCGCCCCCGGGCTGTACAGCGACTATGCCCACACTCCCGAGAAAATCCGCGGTGCTATGAGCGTCGCCCTGGAAATGACCGCCCAGACCGGCCAAAAATTAATCGTCGTGTATGAGCCGCTGACCAATCGCCGCCAGCACTACATGCTTGATGAATATCGCGACGTTTTCGCCGGGGCCTCGCAGGTGTACTGGCTCCCCAGTTATTTAGCCCGCGAAGATCCCGCTCAACGCGTCATTACCCCGGCGGAACTTATTGAGCACCTGGCCGATCCCTCGATCGCCACGCCCGTGGAGCGAGATTCCGGGCTCAAGAAAGTCATCCAACAGCACTTGGCTGACGGTGACATGGTAGTCGCCATGGCCGGCGGGGGCGGCGGTTCGCTCGACGACTGGCTGCGCGCCGAGTTTTAATTTTAGCTGTATCGCCCACATAGTTGGAGAGCATTTGTATATACTGATACATTAAGTGTACATACTTCATACATTTAATGTATCTACTCTGACTAACTCTCTTGAAGACAGGTGGACTTAGTAGGGTTACGACGCCGTAGCGGGGCTGCAAGCCGAGCGTCTAGCGGTTGTCGCCGGAACCCTGAAGCACGCCGCGGGCTTTGCGGCTTTGCAGTTTGTCGAGGTTTTGTTGGGCGATAGTTTCCAGCGGGATACCAAGATGGTGGGCAAAAACTGCTAGGTACCAGAGTACGTCGCCGACTTCTTTGGCCATGTCGAGTTTGTCTTGATCCGACACTTTTCCGCCCTTGTCGCGGATGATTTTTTTGACCTTTTCGGCGATTTCGCCGGCTTCGCCATTGATGCCGAGCACCCAGTGCAGCATATCGCGGAATTCATTGTCGGTCGCAATAACCGTGGTCAGAGCTTTGGCCTGATAGTCATCTAAAGTCATGGCTCCATTGTAGCGCACCTGCAGCCGGATTAGTCGGCGTTGATTTTGACGGCGCCGGCGCGAAGGACTTCGATGGCGTCGTCGACAATTCGAATGATTGTCGAGGGTTGGCGATCCGAAAGATCACCGCCATCAATATAAAAATCAACGCGGTCGCCAAAATAATCCTTAGCTTGATCAACTGTGACGGCGGTCGGTTTTCCGGGGTGATTAGCACTGCTGGTTACCAGCGGACCGGTTTTTTGCAGTAGTTTTTGCAGTGCAAGGTGGTCAGGAATGCGGACAGCCAGAGTTTGTTGCCCTTGGTGCAGATAGCTCAGTGCTGGATCGGCCGCCGGGATGATCACACTGAGCGCGCCGGGCCAGAACTGCTCGACCGCCTTGAGGTAGCGGCGCTTTAGGCCCAAGTTTTCCAGCTGATCAATGTCAGCGGCAATTATGGTACCCGGTTTATTCTCGCGGGTTTTGAGCTGATACAGACGAGACACGGCCTCAATATCTGTGGCCCTGGCGACTACTCCATAGACCGTATCGGTAGGAATAACACCGACGGCGCCGGTTTTTTGCAGTTGATCGGCGACAGTATCAAACATGTTCGACCGAAGTTATTTGGGTGACTTGAGATAGGCCATCACGGCCAGGCCGCTCAGGATCAACACAATGCCGACAGTTGCGATAATTGCGGCCGTGGCGTCACCACCGGTTTTTTTGGCGGGCTTGGCAGGAGCTTTGGGAGTGGCCTGGTTGAGGAGTTCAGTGGCATTATCGGGAAGTTTCAGGCCGGGAACCGGGTTTTCGGTGGACTTGTCATCAGCCTTTTCATCTGATTGATCCGGCGCCGGTTTTGGTTCGCTGCTTGATTCGGGATCGGGCTGCGGGTCGGCTGCGGATTCGGCATCTGGTTCGGGAGCCGGCTCAACGGCGGTATCACCGGCACTATCAGCTTCCGACGAGTCGGCCGTTTCAGCGGCTTCGGCTTCAACTTCGGTTTCGGCGTCTTCAGTTTTTGGCACCACTGTGCCCAGTTCCGGAATGCCTTCGGCCAGGGGTGCCGGGGCGTCAGCGGCTGGAGTTTCGGGTTTCTCGGCTGCTTCTTTTTCTTCTTTGGATTCCATACGTTAGCATTGTAGCATAAGCTTTTTTAGAGTCGGTAACTGCGCCCCTGGCGTTGGATTAAACCTTCGCTGAGCAGCTCGTCGAGTACTGCCGTCAGGCGGCTATCCATTATCTGCTGCTCCAGCGCCTGCTTAGTTAGAGGACGCTCACCGAGCAAGCGGATAATCTGGCCGCGAATCTGGCGCCGGGAACCTGCAAACGGTGATTGGCGAGCGTATGCTTGGCTTTGCCGGTTTAGGTTGCCGCGGGTTTGCTTGAGGTGCGATCCATAATCCATCAGCGCCCAGTACCATTCGCGGGGATGCTCTTGGTCCAGCGTGCTAGACACTAGTTCCAAAATGGCTTTGTCGGAAATAGCCTGCTGGTCAGCAAAAAAATGGTGGATATAGACGGTGCGGAGGTTGGTTTCGACGAACACTGCAGGCCGGTTGAAGGCGTAGGCCAGGATGGCGCCGGCGGTGTTTTGGCCGATGCCGGGTAGGGCAACGAGGGCTGCGGTTTGAGCGGGAAAGTGGCCGCCATATTGCTCTGTTACCTGCCCCGCCGCCTG
>CAYZSM010000010.1:0-8880 GCA_964481105.1 uncultured Candidatus Saccharibacteria bacterium
TGGTAGGCATTTTGACTCCACAATGCTTTAGCGCCGACCAGTGCAAAAATACTAATTACTGATGCTGCCGCGACAATGCCGATCATTCGGGCATTCGCTTGACTGATAGCTATTCGTTTAGTAGAAATTTGCGGTGTTGCCATGATTTATCTTCCTCCCCCGCTGGTTGTGGAAGCCGGCTGGTCAGGAAACAGGTCGGTCGGCGAATCCACGACTGAACGCGTGGTCGTTTGGGCTGGAACATTTAGTTGGATATTCTTGGTTTCGTCAAAGATCTTCGTGTCGTACAGCAGATTGAGCGTGAAAGTAGTTTTGGTCTTTTCGGGATCTTCCGGTTTGGCGCTTCCCAGCGAGAAACTGCCAAGTACCACATCAGAAAATGCCGACGTTAGAGAATCTTTTTTAGCACCAGACTCTTTATATTGCGTGAATTTTAAGGTATCGATGTATTTGTTAATAGCTGTCAGTGAAGGTGCCGTGCCGGAAATGGTAACCGTGTGCTCAACAAAATCAATCGTGAAGGCCGTGAGGCCAATTTCTGTGGGTGTGACCTGATTGAGATAGTCAAAAACCCGCGTGGCAGCTGGTTTTTGATCGTGCAGGCTGCCTAGCGCTACCAATTGGTTCTGGACCGTTAAAATGCGGTCGATTTGGGGTTTTTTTCGTAAATCGTTGCCTTTCTTGGTAATGTCGTCATTCAGACCATGCAGGTGAGCCTTTTCGGCGAAATAGACGCTGAGCATGATGAACAAAATGGCCAGCGAAACGCCGACCGCCACCGTCGCACACAGCAGCACCAGCCGTTGGGCGCGCCGGGCCCGGATGTATTCGAGTTTGACGTCTGGTAAAAGGTTGAACTGGATCATGCCGAGCGCTCCGCGAGGCCAACGGCTACACCAAATTGATTCGACAGCGTCGCCAATTCGTTTTGGCGATCCTGGGAGTACGTTACATTGCGCCAGGCATTACCAATTTCAACATTCAGGCCGAATTTATTAGCCAAATGCAGCGGAAATTCAGGGATCACCGAGGCCCCGCCAGTCACCACAATACGTTCTATTTTGGTGCCGACATAACGTGTCTGGAAGAATTTAATCGACTTATCGACTTCGGTCGTCAGCATATCGACGGTGCCGCTAATAGCCTGCATGACCTGGCCCTCGAGTTTTTCCTTGCTGAGGCCAAATTTAAAGACGAACTGCTCCGCCTGAGTGGCATCAATGTTCAGGTTTTGCGACGCGGCCCGGATTATAGCTTCTGAACCAGTTGGAATGTTGCGGGTCAGGTGTGGCACGCCGTTCAAATCAACAACCAGATCAGTAGATTTGCGACCAACGTCCAGCACCAGTTGAGCAACCACTGAATCCTCCGGTACCAATGCCCGGGCTAAAGCCAGGTTGTCGGGCTCAAAGGCAATAACGTTCAGCCCAATCGCTTCCAGCATGTCCAGGCGTCCCTCAACAAACTTGTTCGGTACGCTACTCAGTAAAATTTCTTGTTTGGTCTTGTCGGCCGGTGAATCGCCAAGCAGCGCCCAGTCAATCTTGGATTCGGCCAGAGGTGTGGGAATTAATCCATCAGCCTGAAATTGGATTGCTTTGGCCATTTCGCCCGGTGATAAGCGGTCAATATCAGCCACGGTGGTAAATACCCGGCTGGAAGGAATGCCGACGGCGACATTTTTGGTGGTCAGGCGTGCCTGTGCAACCAGCTGAGCGACGGCATGGCCTAACTTTTGCATATCAGCCTTAGAGTCGCTCAGCGCAATATTGCCGTCCAGCGGCACATAGGCATATTTAATCAGGCTCTTGGGATTGCCACTTCCGTGCAGTTGCACCAAGCGCACTGCCGTGGTACCAATATCCAGACCGAAAAAGTCCGATACACCGGTAAAAAGTGAGCTCATGGCAAATTCGCCTTCATCTGTCGAATTATAGCATAAGCGTTATGTGTTTTTGCCCACCGCATGTTGCTGTTTTCCTCTATGGTTTCCGGTTTGTGTTCCTATATTAGACTACTGTTTATTGTATCACAGGACTGGCGGCAAACTGGCTATAGCGTCATACTGCACGGCCCCGTTGCCTGACGGTTGCAGCGGCTGGTTAGACAGGAACATTTCTGGGCTAAAGCGGAAGATTTCACCGGCGCAGCTACCAAAGCTGGGTGCATTGGCGGCATTACTGCAGTTGATTCCCGGATGCTGATCGTCGCGCAGCGAACCGAAGGTTCGCATTAGGTTGACCTGGTTAGCCACGAACGCACCACTAACTACCAATTGCTGATTGCAGCCACCAAACAGGCTGGCAGCCGGCATCGGCACGAAACTATTGGCGTTATTGAATTGACCGCAGGTATAGATCTTGCCGCCGATCGCTCCAGACTTAGCAGCGATATACAGTCCATCAAGCTGCGTCACACTCGGATCGACATAAATATTGCCACCATCAACAATCAGAGTAAACGATGGAATGTTATTAGTGCTGGTCGTCGCCGAAACTAGCCACGGTGCTAGCAGAGTGCTTGGCGCATATGCAATATTACCGGCTATGTAGACATCGCCACCGGTAACGTGGACGGTGGAGTTTCTGCCGGCCGGCAGGGTATCACCTAAAATCCGCAAATTACCAGTGTGCTCAAACGCTCCGTCATTGAGATTAGGAGTAGTATTCCCGGGAATACTACCGGCCGTAGGCGGCACCGTAGCTTTGGGCATGCAGTGATTCGGTGCATAGTTGCCACCAAGCAGCGGGCTTTCCGCTGCGATATTCGGCGTAGCCGTAGTTGCATTATGATTGGCGAAGCTCAAGGCCGAACCGCGCGTCGCGGCGCTTGGCGGCGGTGTGTTTGTGCCCACGCCACTAGCCACACCGCTACTCTTGAGCAGCGCCAAAATCGACAATGTCGAACCCGTCCCATACGGCGTGGCAACAGTATTGTTGTACCAACCGCCTAATGTGCCGCCGCCGGTACAGCTCGTCCCCTCAAAGTCGCCGCCAGCCCGCACACTGCCATTAACCGCCCGGAAATAGGGCTTGTTGTTGACGGTGAAACAATGAAAATCGCGCGCCGGATTGGCAGCATTAATCACATCCCCGAACGGCCCGGCCAAGCCGGTCGTATAATCCATGGCCAGACTAACACAGTAGTGATCACCAGCTTTCGGTGTTATCGGTTGATTCGCGTTATATATGTAATTATCCCCTGGCGCCCACGGCCCGGCACTGTCTACCGGCGGTACAATATTACCTCCCGGCTGCACCGTAAAGCTGGCATGAGCTGGCGCGGCTATAGCAAAGGCCATAGGATTACTTACCCACGCCTGATACAAAATATTCGTCGGCGCTTCATCAGTCGGCGCCTCCGACAACAGCGTATGCGGCGCCAATGAGAATGGATAATACACCGGCACAAAGACTGGGCCACAGGCCGGTCCAAGTCCCATCAATCCATAAAAGTCCGGATATGGATTAGTAGAAATAAATGTCGGTCCACCGGTATCCGGTGCCACTCCAAAGATATAGAATACCCCGCTGGTACCCTTGAGCACCCCCGCCCCTGTCGGATTAGGTGCGCCAGTGACCCCGTCTGTCAAACTAAGCGGCGCGCCCACTAAATTATCCGGAAAATCTAATCCCGCCGGATCCGGATTGTCGTTATTAAGCTGCACCGTAAAGTAGTACGGTTGCCCGGCCACTACCGTCGAACTACCATCAATGGCATTAGTCACACCAAGTATATTGCAGGAACCGCTATAGCAGGTGTAACCACCTGTACCAATCGTATTATCCGTACCCTCTTGGTTAACCCATGTACTTCCGTTGTAGTATTCCCTGTCGGTCTGTACCACAATATGCTGGGTGAGTGGAGTGTATGGGCCCAATTGACCTGTTTTTACATTAACTGTCGGTTCAGGAAATGGTTTTGAAGCATTAACATCCGGCTTAGCCTGTTGCCTACCGACTTTGATTGGACCGGCTAATAATCTTCCGCTCTCAACTTCATAGACTGCAGCCCAGCTCCTACTTGGCCAAGTCACCCCTGTGCTTGGCACGGTATAAAGCCCGTCATCATTAATATCCACCTTAGTACACTGTCCAGTTACTGCTCCCTTAGTGCAGCCTCCAGTATCAACACTATCAACCTCTATCCAATCACCCACCGGGTTCTGAATTTCCAAATGATAAACGCGATTAGCGACAAAGGTAAAAGTTCCATTAGTTGGTGGTGTTCTCTTGGTGGTCCCGCCAAAATATGTCGTATTCAATCCATTAGTTACTCTATAATTCACCGTTCCTGTGGGGTTAAGGGGATCGTAGCCCGTTAAAGAATACGTTCGGTTTGGACAACTAATTGTCAGTGTCCCCTTGGGTTGAGACATTTGATAACATCTAACCTCTGACTGCTTCGCAGCATGACTTACAGTTGGATCAGTACCAGCAAACGGATTAGCACCTGAAGAAAATTCGACTGCAATTTCCGCTCTGACGCAAAATGGTATACCGCTTCTTGAATTCAAATGAACTGTAAAATGAAAATGTCTGAATCCACTAGTGTCAGTGGGGATATTTGCTGATGGATAATGATTCCAGTACGCCACCTTACCTTTATCCTGACAATTCACAAAACCAAAATTACCACCTGGAGCAGTATTCGCACCAACACTAGCTCCATTGTGTTGTGCGTCCGTATAACTCCCAGGGCCATTCCAGCCTACAGGACTTGTATTAGGAAGTGGATCATTATCACCGTACCTTACTCCTACACCTCCAGGACTGCCAGTACCTGGGCAATATGTTTCTGCCCCACCAACAGCCGTAATTGCTGTACTGGGGTCAGTTGATTTTAAGGGATCGGGGGTTCCCGAAGGGAGAATCCAGGCCCACATTAATACAGGCGCAGCTGACCCTCCTGCTGAGCTCTGAGCCGGACCACTTCTATCAATGCCTAAATCAAAGTTTAGGTCGGCTCGTGGAGTAATGGGTATGGGGCTACTCGCTGATTGCCCCTGACTAACATCTAGGTCATTAATGCCTTCTCCTGGAGCTGTACCTATAAAAATATTTGTTTTATTAGAATTATCGGCGGGACATATAAAACCATAGGGGAAATTAGATGAGGGACAGCCTGCTGCTGCAAAAGTAGATTTAGAAAGAAATATCGGGATTAACAGCGTTGCAACTGCTAAGACACAAAACCAGAATCTTTTCTTTTTCATAGTAGACTTAATAAAGTTAAGTCTACATGGTGCTCAAATATTTGTACAGCTTATGCTTCAAGCTTGTGTTGTATCTGTTACTTTTTCTTTCCGTATACGTCAAGGTATTGCATAGCCAGCCCACTACCCTTGATATTAACGTCTTTAAACCAACCCTTTTTATCAAATGTAGGTACAAAGGCGTGTTGGCGATCTACTGTATAGGCTACTGCTCCACATATAATTGTACTTTTCGACGGGACCAGATGTGCTTTGGGGGGTTGCCCTGTTTTGAAAGAAGCGCTAAGGTAACCTATCTTCTTTCGTGCAGGAGGAACGGTGGGTGAAATTCCCAATATATTTTCTTTACCATCGCATTTTTGTTTATGAAAACTGTTAGTAATTTTTGCTAATGCTTTCCCGTCTACAGACATGTAATGAATCTTCGGCTTTACAGGAGTGACAGGCGTTACAGGCGCTGCGGCATCGCCAACAGCGGGTCCGCCTAAAAGAGCTGAAGCTGCTAGGGCGGCAGTTGCTTCATGGCGATGATTAGAAATGCCCTTACCTAGAAAGTCCACAGTAGAGCCAAAAGTGTTGGCAACGGATTGCTTGGCGTGTTCGACTGAATTAAGAACACTAAGACCTGCAGCATAAAGCGGGCCGGCGAAACGCTGGGCGGGTGTTAATTCGGTTTGAGCGATGTTTGTTTCGTAGGCTGCTGTTTCTGCCATAACGTTGCTCCTTAGTTATTGTGCTTGTAATTTCACGGTACTGCCGGGTGGCAGGACTGTCAAGCTGTTACTTTACAGTGAATTTTGAGCCGCGGGCCTAGATGCGTATTAAAACGTCGGGCCGGCGGTGGTTTTACAGGGCTGGTTTATCTGTTGCCAGCGATCTGTTCGAAGAACTTTAACAGCTATTCCAAGTAAAAGCAATTGCTTATGTTTAAAAAACTTTATGATAAATATCACAGAGCAAAAACAAAAGCGCTACCAAAAGCTGGGGGATGCTGGTATCTTAGGAAGTATCAATTCTGAATAAGCTTGGAGCGTGGGCCTTATGAAACAAAACCATTCAAACCAACAGCAAACCGGACAAGAACCAGTTATTGTCAGCGGCACTGGGAACGTTTCGGCGATGGTGCCGCGGCACCACGGGCATAAAATCTGGCTGCTGCTGATTCCGCTGGTAGCCTTGATCATCGGCGCCAGCTTTTTTGTTTTTTCCAAGAACGAAGAAGTACTGCCGCCAATTACTAAATTGTCCAGCGGCAGTTATGGAATTAAAGCCCATGCCTGCGACATTTTGACACAAGATCGAGCCCTGCCCCTCATGGGTGCCGGCGGCCTGGCCACCACCCGCGACAAAGATATTTTGCTTTCCCAGCAAAAGGATAAAGACGTCAAAACCAGCAACTGCCACTACGACACTTACCTACCCGCGAAGGGTGCGCCCAGTTACACCGTAGTTCTGGCTGTCAAAACGCCGCTGACACTGAAGGGTGCCACTAGTATTCAGGCAGTGTTCTACACCAAGCGTCCGGAAGGTTCCGAAAAGGTTAAAAAGTATGGCGATGCGGCGTTTTGGGTTAAGAAATCCGGCGAGTTGAATATTTTGAAGCACAATACTTGGTATACATTGACGTATGGGCCGCCGAAGGCGGCTGATCGTACGCTGGACCAGACCAAAAAACTGGCCGACGCACTGCTGCCAAAACTCTAGGCCGCGGCGGGCTGTGGATGGCTGGGATCGTTTTTGGCTTTTTGAGTGCGGATAACGAATAGCGCAATGAGCGAGGCAAAGATGCCAAAGCTGCTGGCAATCAAGTAACCTTCGTGGAATCCGTGGACAGTCGCAGCAGTAACTTGGGCGTGGTTGGGCGCGCCCAGCAGGTGCAAGTTTCCTAGATAGCGGGTTGTAGCCGAGGTTGCAATACCGGTCAATACCGCCAAGCCCAAAGCGCCGCCGATTTGCTGCGAGGTGTTTAGCACGCCGGATGCGAGTCCGGACAAATGATGCGGCACGCCGGAAGTCGCGGCAATGGTCACGCTAACAAAAGTTGCGCCCATGCCCAGTCCCATAATGATCATGCCGGGAGCAACATTACCCCAGTAAGTACCATCCACCGGAATATGTGATAGCCAAAATAAACCGCTCGAAACAAACAGCGGCGCCACTACCAGAATTGGCTTATAACCAATCTTTTGGATCAGCCGCGGAATGTTGGTAGCTGTGACGCCAATCACGAATGGAATGATCAAAAAGCTAAGACCGGTTTTGATCGGCGTGTAGTTTAGGATGATTTGCATATACAAAGTCGTGAAGAAAAATACCGAGAACATGCCAGCTGTGATGAACAACTGCATGGCATTAGACCCGGACAAGTTACGAATCCGGAAAATACTCAGCGGCATCAGTGGATTTTTAACGCGCCGTTCGTTGGCAATAAATGCCAGAATCGCCAGGGCGCTGATAGCGAAGTATGCCAAAATGCGGCCGTCAGTCCAGCCTTCGGCGGGAGCTTTAACCAAGGCGTAGACCAGCAACATCAGGCCGCCAGTCACCAACACTGCGCCAGGCAAATCCAGGTCGTTGTGTTCAACAGTGGAGTCGTGGCGATCCAAAATCTTGAGGGCTACAGCAATAACAATTATCCCGACCGGCACATTTACGAAAAAGTTCCAGCGCCAATCCAGATATTGCGTAAAGATCCCGCCAAACAGCACTCCGGCCGCCGCGCCGCCGGCCGCCACCGCGCCCCACACCGACAAAGCGACGTTACGTTCATGACCTTCTTTATAAGTAACCAAAATAATCGATAGCGCCGCCGGCGACATGAACGCACCGGCTAATCCCTGAATCGCCCGAAAAACAATCAATTGCCCGCCGGACTGCGACAAACCATCAGCCAATGAAGCCAAAGTGAAAGCAACAACGCCCATCATAAAGATTTTGCGCCGCCCAAACAGATCGGCTGCCCGGCCGCCAAGCAGCAAGAAGCCGCCGAAAGTCAGCGTGTAAGCCGTGATAATCCACTGCAAGCTCGTCTGTGACATAGTAAAGGCTTTTTGGATGGACGGAATGGCAACATTGACGATGGATACATCCAGCACCACCATAAACTGAGCCAGACACAATAAAATCAAAATCATCCAATGACTGGTTTTGGTTGCCTTGTTTGCCGTTTTTTCAGGTTTGTTTGTTGCTCGTGCCATACTTTCCCTCCTGTCACTACGTCGCACTGTCTACTTAGCACTCATTGTACTGGTCTGCCAAGCGCTCTGTCAAAACTTCCGCGCGCTTGCCCGCGGTGGCTATATCCTTGCCCGGGCATGTATGGAGGATGTATGGCGTTTGGGTGGAGGATGTATGGAGGATGTCTACCCATTGTCCATACATCCTCCATACATGCTTTTAAAGGAAGTGTGCGAGTTAAGGTTTCTGGCCGTTAGGCGATGGCATTGCCATGGCGCGCTCGACAGCCGTGCTAAATTGCGTACCGCTTTTCGGTGCCGTCCAGGGTAAATGCCCGCCTTCGACCGGTAGGATTTCGAAGCCGCGAGTACCAATCAAATGACCAATACGTTCCATAACGGTTGGAAATTCAAAAATAGGATCCTCTAGAGCCGGAGCCACTACGGTGCGGCGGGAAGTCCGAGCCTCTTTCACCCATCGACCCAGCA
>CAYZSM010000011.1:0-8717 GCA_964481105.1 uncultured Candidatus Saccharibacteria bacterium
GACGCGTCGTTTGAGATCAGCCGCGGAGTAAATATTATTGTCGGGGCGAATGCCAGCGGCAAGACCAATCTATTGGAGGCGGTGCTGGTGTTGGCCCGCGGCGGCTCATACCGGGCGCGTGACCAGGAATTAATCCAATTTAACCAACCGTGGGCACGACTGGATGGTCATAGCGAGCAAAGCGGCCAGCGGACCATTAAAATCCTGGCCGAACCGGAGCCGTCAAAACTCTATGAACTTGACGGCAAGCCATACAAGCGGCTGACACTGGCGCACAGCCTGCCGGTGGTATTATTTGAGCCGAACCATTTGCGGCTGCTCTCTGGCGGTCCAGAGCGCCGCCGTGAATATGTGGATGATTTGTTGGAGCAAACCCAGCCCGGCTACAGCGCAACTCGCCGGCAGTACAAACGAGCCTTGGCTCAGCGCAATAGTTTGCTGAAAAAACCGGGCGCCACGGCGGCGCATGTTTTTCCTTGGAATGTGCGTCTGGCTCAACTGGCTGGTGTTATTGTCCGGGCCCGCGCTGAGCTGGCAGCCCGTCTCGACGCTGACTTACCGGCGCTGTACGCCGAACTGTCCCGCGCTCCGACGACCGTCCGCCTGCGCTATGATCACCGCTGGCCAGTAGCCAGCTACGAGAGCCAATTACTCCACAAACTCGACGACAGCCTAGAAGATGACCGCCACCGCGGCTTCACGGCCTACGGACCACACCGAGAAGACATACTTGTTAATTTTGACGGCCACCCGGCGCAAGAAGTCGCTTCGCGCGGCGAAACCCGCACCGCAGTTCTGGCGCTAAAAATCATCGAACTCCAGATTATCAAAGCCGCTCGCGACCAAACTCCCCTGCTCCTCCTCGACGACGTCTTTAGCGAACTCGACGGCAAGCGCCGCCACGCCCTCACCGACTACCTCAAAGCCTACCAAACCTTCATAACCACCACCGACGCCGACCTCGTCCTCCAGCACTTCACCGAGGCCTGCAACGTTATTCCGCTGAGCTAAGTTAGTGACCAGGGCCAACATCGTGCGGCGTGGTGTCAGGGCTGCTAAACGAGTAGTTAAGCAGCGAGGCCGTAATCCCATAGATGCCAAATAATGATTC
The DNA here is from genome assembly GCA_964481105.1 of uncultured Candidatus Saccharibacteria bacterium. Lineage (GTDB taxonomy): Bacteria > Patescibacteriota > Saccharimonadia > Saccharimonadales > UBA4665 > CAYMUN01. Next base: position 1,112 of record CAYZSM010000011.1, read on the forward strand.
GGCTGCTGCTTTGCAGGTTGTATCAGGATCTGAGCCGGCGTAACCGAGTATCGTAGGCACAGTAAAGTTTATGTAGCTCAATGAACATGCCTGGGCACTATTCGGCAAAATGACCGGCAGCTGATAGACGTAATTAGGCGGCTTCGGCTGTCCTTTAATGCCTAAGCGGAATAATGTTTGCCTAATACTGTTGCCGATAGTGCCAGCGGACAGATATATGTAAGCTCCATCACTGCTAGCTGCTATCTCTGAGAGGTTTTGACCGGGAGGAGTGTTTGCGACAGCTTGCGACAGTTTTGTCGTAATGTCATAGACCCAAAGCTGGTTGGAGGTCACATAGTATAGCTGATGACCCGACCAGACGACATTGCTAAGGCCAGTGCTGACTTGCGGTAAATTGACTACCGTTTTCAGCGAAGCATCAACCACTTTGCCGGTAGTATCACCGTAGGCGACGAGATATTTACCGTCTCCCGACCACTTGCCAAAGTTAGAGCCCAAGGATTCCTGAGCCAAAACTTTACCTGAAGTAGCGTCGACCACGGTTATTTTAGGATTGGCTCGCACAAATTGTAGATCTCCTGGCGGCTCCATAATAGCCAGTCGCTGATTGCTGGCGGCGAGTAAAGGACCATCAACCGCGGCCGTGTACAATTTGGTGAGCTTATGACCTCCAGCATTACCATAAATGGCTGAACCGTGCGATACAAAAAATCCATGGTTGGGAGAAACATCAAACGTTATACGAGCATGATCGTTTGGCTTATTTGTGGCAAACGGCAGTGCGATCGGCTTAATTACTGCTCCCTCAATTGTGAAAAAGTTGTGGGCGGCATCCATGCCGACGCCAAAGGAAGCATCGGCCCACTTAATTTCAACTAGGGAATGAGTCTTGTCGAGCGTCTGGAGGTTATTTTGGACATCTAAGCGATACAGTACCTGGCTGCCGTCTTCCAGATATGTCAGAGTGCTGCTAGTGGCTTGTACACTTCGGGCGGCAACCGGTGAAACGGGTTCAAGATCGGCACGCTGTATAGAGTTCAGGGCGACTTTAATGGTTTTCCGACTGGTTATATGGACTTCTCGACTGACCGTGAAGGCCTTAGTGGTCGCGGTCACGGTATAATCGCCCCCGGCAAGATGTTTAGACAGCGCCCCGTCTTCTTCGGTGGCAACCGTAACTTTCCCGCCGTTATTATCAATTTTGGAAAGTTCAATCACGGCGGTGTGGTCATTGCTGGTCGCTATAAGCTGACCACGCGTTATGATCACTACTATTTGCCAAATAACCAGGATCACTAGAGCGCCGCCCGCAATCCAAAGTAGTAGTGGTCTGCGCGACATGCTAGCCCCTTCCTTTTCTTAACAAATGAACTGACAATGACGCAGATATTACCATGTTGGCCACCCTGCTGGTAACTTGGCGTCATGCCCGCCGCATTGTATAATACCGCCCTCAGCACCCAATTTAATCATTAAATCGGAGAAGTTGGTGCCAAATTCGGTGGCGCACTCGTGATAGTCAAAACTGGCTGCCGGTTCGTCTTGCTTGCCAGGTGTGCCGAGCGCCCAGCCGGTTTCTGTCCAGGGACTATTATCACCGTGCATATGACATATAACGGTATCGGCGGTCACGTGATCACCCTTGGATACGGCCGGAGTACAGCTTTCGGAGTAATAGACGCTCTTGCCGGCGGCCGGACCATCGCTTAATTTGTAGACCGTCGATTGGCCGTATGCTGCGAACCAGTAACCAGTCCCGGCGAAGGTTACGGTACCGTTGCCGATTGCGAACACATCACCATGGCCCTGATAATCCACGCCTTCATCAATTCTTAAATGTTTAAAGTTGGCATTAGCCATGACGTCGCGTAAAGGATTTTTGTAGGCTGCAATTGAGCTGTCGCCGCTAACCGCGGTTCCGCAGGCTGATGCCGATGGATCGGGTGGTACTGTCGGGTCGCCCGGAACAGTACTGCCCGCGGCATTAAACAGGGCTTTAGCCGCAGCGTACCGAGCCGGCATGTTGCCGTGGCCGGAAACCTCATATGTTGCTTCAAAATCAGAAACAGCCTGCTCAATACTCGCCAAACTTTCAGGGGAGATCGCTTTTAGGTGCGATAAACTAGGTGCATAATTGCTGCTTAGCTCTTTCCAGGCGAACTGCAACTGCGTCAAGAAGTCATTTTCGTCTGTCGGAGGATTCTTGGCCTGCGCGAATGTATTTAAGGCCGGTCGACGGGTACTATATGGTGGATTTGTCCACTGAGCAATACCGTGCGCCCCAATCCCGTTCGTAATAGTCGGGTCTAAATCGGGTCCTGACTCCCCTTCGAAGGTGCCAACGATAACTGCAGCTTCAAAAACCGACAAGCCCTTGCTGCGGAAAAAGTTAAAGGCCTGTTGCGGCCGACCGCTTCCTGCTAAGGCGTCAGCTCCTGCGGCACCAGCGGTCGGACAGCAGCTGGCTGTCGGTCCGGTGGCAGCTGCTATCGGTGTACCCGAAGTGCCTCCTGCTCCGTCAACCATATCACTGATCCAGCCCTTAACCTCTGCCGTATAGGTTGCCGTATCGTTTGCCGCTGGGGGTGCGTATTGGAGCATCAATGCTACCAGGTCGCCGGAATCCAGCTGAGACCCAAACTTATTGCGCAAATAAGCTGCCGCATCTCCTCCGCCAGCTGCATTTTTATTTTCCGGGGCAGTACTGTCAACGCTAGCTTTCACGGACGTCCATCTATACCACGAAACACTGGAAGAAGCGCCACCACCGGGGAAACTAGGCTGTCCGCCAGCCGCTTGGCGGCCAAATGAGTTGCTGCCATGGGAGACGTTAAAGTCGCTTGGGGCCGACATGTTACTTTCTTTTCTGGCAATGGCAACGATTAAGAAAGGATTAACATTGGCGGCTTGGGCGCTGGCAACAATCGTTGAACCCAGCCCTTTCATCTTACTGGTCGGATTAGCTTTCACGATAAAGCTATTGATGGATGTGGCCATTGCTCCAGGGTCTAAATTGGGGAAAATTCCCCCCGTGGGACTGCCGGTGCCGGGTGCGAGGGGGGTCGCTGCGCCGCCAGCAGCGGTTCCGCCTGCAGCTGAGCCGCCAGTAACAGCGCCTACGACTAGGTCGGCCAAGGCTTTGCCTCCCGCAGCCGTGGGGTGTACGCCGAGACTGTCAGTGGCTATAGGTACAATAAGGTTTTTAGGGTCAGTCTCCTTGGGAGTCGGGGCTTCGGGATCGCCGGAACTATCCACGGTTTTGAACCACGATATGACCGTGTATGTTTGGCTGGCGGCCTGGCCATAGATGGCCTTGTTGGCTGGTTTAATAACATCGTTATTGTATGTATCAGCCCGGCCAACCGATATAGTATCAACCCAGAATATCGGGGCAGTATCATTGGCTTTTCGTATCTCGGTGATAGCCTTGTCAATATTCGCGGCCGTAGTGTCGCCATTGGTGCCAAGGGCTATAACAATAGCTCCAGCTGCAGTTATGTCGGCTTTATCCGCAGCGATGGCGTCCATTCCGCTCAGTTTATTGCCATCAATACCGGGAGAAGTCAGGCTCCGGCTTGAAGACCCGTCAATACTGCCGGAAATGCCTTGCGAGGCGAAAGCTCGCTGATAGTCCGCTTGAGCCTTCCTGGTTATCGAGTCACCTAAAATGTATACCGGACCAGTCAGGGCGCTAGGTGTTGCATCGGGCGCACCACTGCCGCAATCGGTCACTCCGCCTACCCAGTGCGGGTATTCCTGAATGGCCTTATACTCGCTGTCCGAAAAGGTGTCGGCCATGACCATCGGCGCAATACTACTCAAGGCCGTGAACACAGCCAAAAGCAAAGTTAATCCAAGTACGAGCTTATTTTTAAGGAAGTGTAGTTGAGTTTTCATAGTTATGGCACCTGCACGTGTTGGTGATGACAGGCGTCATCAAATGTAACAAAGCTACTCAAGAACGCAAAGCTTGGATGACATCTACCGCCCTCTTGTCCGAAGCCGGTACTCTTAGGCATGAACGCTGCAATATCTTGATCAAGCTTTTTAGCGGCCGCAATCTTGCTGTTTGTCCAAGGAACATCATCGGGGCCCATGAATGTTCCGTCAATGGTGTTGAAATCTACCGCCTTGCCTTGATGGTGCAGACTGACGGGATTGCTTGGATGATCAGTGCACATCGCTGACAATATAAAGGTGTGCCCAGCCTGCACTAGGTTCAACAACATCCCTAGTATTGCCGGATCCAAATTATCTACGAAGCAGGAGGCTTTTTTAATACTTGTTCCGTTAGCAGTATCAACAATATCCGGACAGCCGGTATTCAGGCATTTGATTTTACCACTATCAATGAAACTTTTGAGCTGAGTGGCTAGATCTTGAGCGCTGCCAGTCGGCAGGCTGCCAGGAGTCGTAGCTGCCGCTGCGGGAGTAGCCGCGGCACCTGCACCCGAGCTGGCATAGCCATTAACGTCGGCCAAATCTTCATCGTCGAGTGAGCCGGTGTCGTCACCGGTTGCGGAGACGCCGGTGACGTCTTTGAACAGTAGGCATGGATTAGACTTGCGGTGCACCGGCATGCCGGTGTTTTCATCGACTGGACCGTCGTTGGCTTCCTGATTCCAGTTGCCAAATTTGTCTATGCCGGCGGCACTCTGGTAAGCGTTGGCGGGATCGTCGGTGCAGTAGTCATTCCAATACTGTTCGGCATCAGCCGGGATTTCGTCGGCCGGGAAGGCGTCGGTGCCGATATGGTAAGGATCGGGGTCAACGCCGGTTGCCGCCGAAGCGCGACCCGATGAGAATGCGGCACCAAAGCCGTCGGTCAGGGCGCTGAAGGGGTTAGCCATCAGGCCGGCGAAATCGGATGCCACAGAGGACTGGAGGTTTAATGGCGTAGCCATGGCCAACTGCGAAACCAAAGAGTACGAGCTATCAGTACTAAACATTCGCGCGAACAGCGGCTGATGATCAAAGTCTTCTTTGGCGTCGGCCAGCTGCTGGTTCACAATCTTTTGATAGACGCTCTTTGAGACTCGCCGCCCGCCGGCTTGCTCAGTAGCATCTTTTCCAATTGCTGCACCGCCGGCACCCAGCTCAGTTACGGTGCGTCCGCCGCCCATGTTGGTACCGAACGGATTCGGTATCATCCAGTTAGTAATGGCCTCTATGATTTTTGGCGCGGCAGCCTCAACTTTTTCTTTCGCTACACAAAGGGCATGTCCAAAACCGAAAAACGGCGTGACGTCAATTGGATAAAAAGTATGACCCAATATAGTAACTGGTGTGCAAGCAACATCAATAGTCTTTTCAACGACAAATGACAGCGGAGTAATCACCGTGCCAAGAGCAGCATTTGCAAAATTAAACAGCACACCAATAGTGGCTCTCCAGAACTGTGCGAAAGCGGTGATGACATCAATGCCGGGACTATTTAGGAACGAGTGGATGGCATTAGCCGCGCTGTTGCCCTGACCGAGCAGTTCTTCAGGGCAGGCGGTGCCTGGCTGAGGAGCTTTGCCGTCGTTGCAGCGATAGTCGGCTGAAGCACTGACGGCTGCCGAGGCCCTGCCAGGCAGGAAGTTGTCCAAAAATGCGGTAGTGGTGCCGGGCTGATCGCCGCCATTGACTAATTGATCATAGAGCGGCGCGTTTTCGGCACTGGCGGTACCGCCGACAATCGGATCATTTGGATCATCAGTGCCGGTGCCGAGTGAATCGACAAACGAACCAAGTTCGGTAGGGTCGGCCTGGCCAGTATGAATTTCGTCGGCGTAGCTGCGATATTCCATAAATAGAGCCACCGCCGAAGCCGCGCCGGTCACATAGGCCAGCTTTTTCAGTTTTGGTCCGGCGTCATTAGCGCCATTTATAACCTCAAAGGCCAAATTAACCCAACCAATAAACGGTATGGCGTCAGTAATTTTTTGGCTGGTTTCCACGGTGAAGACTTTTTGCAGGACCTTTTCAATCATAAATTTCGCGAACCCCCGGTCGTGCATGTCTTTAAAGGTCTTATCCAGTTCGTCAATACTGGTTATGCCGTATTTGGTTGCCAACTCTTCTAATTTTGCACGCTGAGCTTTTTCGTAATCGGAGCTCGGTGAACCGTTCAGCTCGCAATCCTTACCCTTGGTGCAAGGTTCGTTGGACTGGGTTTGATCAGGCCGGCAATTTTCATCCAGCATACAGGCCACGGCGCCGAACATTATCTCGCTGCGTGGTTTTAGAACCCGTTCGGCCAAGTAGAGTTTGGCGGCCTTTTGCTTCTCGTCGATCTTGTCGGCGAAAGGATCAGTGACCTTGCAAAAAATGAGGCACCTCCTAAGGCCGTACTTCTGTTCTAGTAAACGCCCCACCCTATAGCGCAACCATTTCTCTTTCCAGCGAGATTCATGTTCGAAGGTGCCACGCACTGCTGAGCGGACCTCGGCCCGTTTTTTGAACTCTTGCGATAAAAGTTCGCCGTTTTTGCCGATAGGGACACCTTTCCCGCCGGTATTGGGTGTGATCAGTCGCCAAGTGCCGGCGTGGACATCGTGGCTGAGCACCACGCCATAATCACGGGCCAGTGTGTTCTCAATACCAATGTGCTTGCCATTCTGTTCCCAGCTGCGCATCAGGCCGGTCACCGGATTTCCGCTGGCGATAATGTTAACTTTACAGCTGCGATTAAGAGTGGTCACGCAGCCCTGGCCTATGTAGGCCGGCATAACGTATTTGCGCAGATAGTGCTCGAGTATGCCTTCATTGGCGGCTTCAATAGCACTGGAGGCCGGCGAGGTGAAGCGGTCCATAATATTCGTTACGATGTGCTCAATTTTGAGCGGCAAGAAAACAAAAATACCAATTAGAAGGGCAATAATACCGCCGCCGAAAATACCGCCGGCAACACCGGCTTTCTTCTTATTGCGGCGCAAAAAGCCTTTGGCTTCGGTCTTGCCGCCGGGATTATTTTCGTCGCTATAAAACGAATCGTCGCCGGCTTCTTCCTCTTGGTCGTTCAGATCATCAGCATCATAGGAGTCGGGCTCATCGCCGTCGTTTTTTGGTCCGCCATTTTGTTCGGCGTCCTGGAGCTTCGCTTTGGCAGCGTTGCCTGAGGCCGGATTGTTAGCGTGGTCTTGCCAAAGCTGTTGGCCTGGATTTTTTTCAGCGTTATTGATGTCTTTATAAGCTCTCGCCGAGCTGTCCATATTTTTGGCTTGTTCGGCGTTTAGGGATCCAGCCCTTGGATCAGACGCATCACCGGCCGCGGCATTCTCACCCCGGGGGTCAGAAGCTTTACCGGCGGACTGGTCGTGACCGGGGCCTAAATCGGGCCGATCAGGTTGCTGTCGGTCCGCTCCAGGACGATCTTGAAGTTTGGTGGCCATGTTTTTGGGGTTTATTGAACTCTAAACCTGTTATGGTTTGCATTATACGACTAAGCACTACCAGGATACAAGCGGTTTCCAAGATCAATGCTGCCCTGGGGCTCGGAAAGCTCACCGCTTTGCTCGGCGGCGGCATTGATTTGCTGTACCTGGTCGGGATTAGTAGTGATCAAGCCAGTTTCGGTGGGACTGGCAACGATTTGGATGTGCACATGATTTTGGCCGGC
>CAYZSM010000012.1:0-8637 GCA_964481105.1 uncultured Candidatus Saccharibacteria bacterium
ACGACATTGCCCAATACGAGCAGGCACTTGTCGACTGTCACTTTGACCGGGCGCTCGATGAGGTCTGGGAGCAAGTCCGCGGTCTGAATCAGTACATTGACCAGGAAAAACCATGGGTCATTGCCAAAGATGACGATACCGAGCATTTGCGTGAAGTGCTGGCGTACCAGGCCAGCTCGCTGCTATCGATTGCCCGATTGCTGGAACCATTCCTGCCGCATACTGCCGAGCGAATCCAAGCCATTTTTAATGCCAGCCATATTAAGGCAACCGCCGTGACGTTGTTTCCCAAACAGGAAGTCGCTCCAGAAACTACCTAGATGGAACTTGTCGATACGCATTGCCATATTCAGTCGATCGGGCTGGCTTCCGGCGAACGGACGACCCGTGAACTGTGGGCCAAAGCCGAACTTTCGGCTAAAGCGGTCGTCAGTGAGGCCGCGGCGGCTGGTGTAACCCGGTTGCTGTGTGTGGGCTGCGACCCTGAGGACAGTCGTTTAGCCGTGGATTTTGCGGGAGCTCATGAGCAGTGCTGGGCCAGTATCGGCATCCATCCGCACGAGGCACAGCATTTTGTCGGCCAGCCGGCTCAGGCCGCATTGCGTGAGTTCGCGGCGCTCGCTCGGCAACCCAAAGTGGTGGCCATTGGCGAGTGCGGCTTTGATTTTTACTACAATCACTCCCCGAAAACCGCTCAGATTGCAGTGCTCGAGTTTCAGCTGGAACTGGCCCGTCAGCACAATTTGCCGCTGATTTTCCATGTGCGCGAAGCTTTTGATGATTTCTGGCCGATTTTTGACCATTATTCCGGATTGCGTGGCGTACTACATAGTTTTACTGATTCGGCGGCTAATGCAGACAAAGCGCTGGAGCGTGGGCTGTATATCGGTGTCAACGGTATTGCCACCTTTGCTAAAAATCCCGAACTCACCGCTGTTCATAAAAGCATTCCTTTGGATCGTTTACTCCTGGAAACCGATGCCCCGTTCTTGACACCAGTTCCTTTTCGTGGTACTATAAACGAGCCCAAACGGCTGGGTGCGATTGCTGATTTTATGTCACAACTTCGCGCTGAACAGCCGGAAACCCTCGCGCTCGCCACTACCGAAAATGCCCGAAAGCTCTTCGGTTTCTAAGGCGGTCTCTAAAACGGGCAGGTATACTAAAGTCAATGAAGACACCGACGCTTATTTATTTGGATCACGCTGCGGCTACGCCGCTGCATACCCGCGTGCTGCACGCCATGCAGCCGTATTTCGCCACGGAATTTTATAATCCCTCGGCTAGCTACGCCCAGGCTTTGGCGGTGCGGAAAGCTTTGGAAGCGGCCCGCGCCGGCGTAGCGCATTGGCTCGGTGCTCGCCCGGCTGAAATCATTTTTACGGCTGGGGCGACTGAAGCTAATAATCTGGCCATTCATGGCGTGCTGCGCCAATTTCCTGACGGTAATGTGGTGGTCAGCGGTATTGAGCATGAATCGGTACTGGCGCCGGCTCGCCGCTACGATTGCCGCGAAGCTGCTGTGGGGGCTGACGGCCGGCTGGATCTGGCTGATCTAGGCCGTAAGATTGATGAGCATACTGTGCTGGTGAGCATCATGTATGCCAACAACGAGATCGGCACTATTCAGCCACTGCGGGAAGTGACTACTCTAGTGAGCGAGGAACGGGAACGGCGCCGCCAAGCCGGTAATGACCGGCCGTTGTACGTGCACAGCGATGCTGCCCAGGCCGCAAATTATCTGGACTTGCACGCTGCCAGGCTCGGCGTGGATTTGTTGAGCTTGAATGGCGGTAAGATTTACGGACCGAAACAATCTGGAGCGTTGTATGTTAAAGCTGGAACCCGGCTGTTGCCGCTGATTGAAGGCGGCGGTCAGGAGCGCGGCCTACGGGCCGGCACTGAAAATGTGGCGGCAGCGGTCGGCCTGGCCGAGGCTTTACAGATGGTTCAATCTGAGCGCCATCATGAGGCCGCTCGGCTGCGCGGCCTGCAATATGAATTCCTGGCGATGATTGAGCGGCAGCTGCCGGCGGCCGTGCTGAACGGTTCGCAGCGCCACCGATTACCCAATAATATTCACCTGACTATCCCTGGGCAAGATAATGAGCGGTTATTAATTCGCTTAGAACAAGTCGGCGTGTTGGCGGCCGCCGGCTCGGCCTGCAGTGCCGACAGCGGCGAGGCTTCGCATGTACTGACGGCGATTGGCCTTACTGAAGCCCAAGCTCGCTCGTCGGTGCGGTTTACAATGGGTCGGGCAACAACTGACAAGGCGGTGAAGCGCGCCTGCCACTTGCTTGCTGAATTGTGCCAAACTCCAGCCTAGCGCCGCAGCTGTAGCGGTTTTGTTCTATAATGGCTGCGATGAGTTTGATGAGTAGGCGTCACAGCCAGCTGCCTTGGCTGTTTATTAGTACGGCGTTTCTGGGTGCCGGTTTGCTGTTTTTGAGTGAGCCGATGGTCGGTAAGCTGCTGTTGCCATTATTTGGCGGCTCGGCAGCGGTTTGGAACACCTGCCTGGTCTTTTTCCAAGTGATGCTGCTGGCCGGCTATGCCTATGCTCATTTTTCTGTACAGCGGTTTGGCCTGACCTATCAGCCGCGTATCCAGCTGGGCCTGGTGTTGCTGCCGCTACTACTTTTGCCGGTGGCTTTGCCGGACTGGAGTCAGACCATTGGTCTCAGCTCACCAATCCTGCGCCTGTTGGCCATTTTGAGTGTCGTAATCGGTGCGCCATTCTTTGTGTTAGCCACAGTTGGACCGCTGTTGCAGCGTTGGTTTGCGGCCACCAACCATCCTTATGCTAAGCAGCCCTATTTTCTGTATGTGGCTAGCAATATTGGCAGTTTCGCGGCGCTGCTGGCCTATCCATTTTTGATTGAACCGGCCTTTAGTTTGGGCGCTCAAGCTCGAATATGGGCGGCTGGATACGGGATGTTTGCGGTGCTGATGCTGGGCTGTGTGATCCAGCTGGAACGCCAACGCCAGCCGTCCCAAAAAACTTTGCCTAAGCATGCTCTGAAAACAGCCTGGTCGCGGCGATTGCTGTGGTTGTTTTTAGCCTTCATACCCTCCAGTTTGATGATAGGCGTGACGACCTACATTAGTACCGACGTGGCCGCGGTGCCGCTGCTGTGGATTATTCCGCTGGCGCTGTACTTGTTGACATTTGTGATGGCGTTTGGCGTCAAATATCCCGGACGGGCGGCGGATTCGATTGTGCCGCTGACGGCTGCCGGCTTGTTTGCCAGTGTACTGATTAGTATCTTTAATCTGCCGCTGCCGCGAGTTATTAACGCTCTGTTTTATGTCGGCGTGTTTACGCTGGTCGGCTTGCTGGCTCATGGGCGGCTGGCCGCCAGTCGTCCAGAAGCTAAACGTTTAACCGAATTTTATTTGTGGGTCTCAGCCGGTGGTGCACTTGGCGGCGCGTTTAATAGCTTGCTGGCACCGCTGTTATTTCACGATGTCTACGAACTGGCACTGACCCTGCTGCTGGCGGTGACTATTTTGGTGCCAAGCCGCCGTTTCGCAGCCATTCGCCGCCGGCAGTGGCTGCAGGCGCTCATTCCCGCCGCGCTCTGTCTGGCGGTTTTCGGCTTGGTCAAATTGAGCGCCCACGGGCTGACTCCGGCGGTCGCTGGCGACATTTTAATCCTCGGACTAGCGGGAATGTTCTTGCTGTACCAGCGACCGTCGCTAGCTTATAGTATTGGCTTGCTGCCGGTGATGCTGGCGCCTATTTTTATTACTGCCCAACGGCCACATATTCTTAGTGAGCGGACATTTTACGGTGTTATACGGGTTCGCCAACTGGACAGTTTGCGCGTCTTTAGTCACGGCGTAACCCAGCACGGACTGCAGTATCAGAATGCTCAGCTGGCACGTCAACCAACTACGTACTTCAATCAAGCCGGTCCGCTCGGCGATGTTATGAAGAGTTGTCGTCAGGCGAACGGTTGTCATTCAGTGGGAATTATTGGCCTGGGCGTCGGTACAATTGCCGCCTACGGCCAACCTGGTGACCGTATGACCTTTTATGAACTTGATCCGGCGATAGCCCAAATTGCTCAGAATCCACGCTATTTTACCTACTTGCGGGACAGCCGAGCGGCAACCAAGGTGATTATTGGTGACGGGCGGCTGAGTCTGCAGCATCGTTCGGATAAATATGACCTGCTGGTGCTGGATGCCTTTAGCTCCGATGCTATACCGACACATCTGTTGACCCGCGAGGCGATTACGGCCTACGAGCGGCATCTTAAACCGCACGGTTTGCTGGCGATCAACATTAGTAATCGCTACCTAGACCTGGAACCAGTCCTCAAAGCTGCGGCTGATGATCAAAAGTTGACAGCGCTAACCCGATTTGACCATGGCGGCCCAAATTTTGACTTGCATGCCGGCTCCAAATGGGTGGTGCTGGGCCGCCAATCGAAAGATGTGGCCACTTTAAAACACACGGACAGTTGGCGGCCACCGCATGGCCGTGAGGTTCGCGCCTGGACGGATGACTATTCCAATATTTTTGAAACACTACACGTCACTAGGTGAGCATCAAGCAAAAGCGTTATACTGAGGGCTATATGCGCGGCGTGAAATTAACCGGTGTCCTTGTGATGATAGTCGCTTTAGCCAGCGCTCTGGTTATGGCGCCAGCAGCTGGGGCTGCGACTAAGACGGACGCTAAAAAATCCTCGAATACCTCAAGCAAGGAAAAGCCTGCCGATCTCTCGTCGGCCGTTCCACAGAGTTATAATTCCGACCCGGCCGTCCAAATTGGCATGATTGTTCGGCTGAAAGAAAAGGATCCCACCACTGTCCAGCCGCTGCCAGCCAGTGATTTCACGCATATGCTGGGCATCGCCATACCAAATAAAAACGCCGCGATTGTGCTGACACCGGAAAAAACCACCCATCAACAGGTGTTGGTTGCTACTTCCGGGCACTACTCGGTGCTGGTGAGCAATCAAAACGGCCCCATAAAAGTCGGCGACTACATAACTATTTCGGCGCTAGCCGGGATTGGTATGAAGGCTGGCGAGCAGGATTCTCAAGTAGTCGGCCGAGCCGCCGGCAGTTTTAGTGGTACGGCCAACGTTCTCGGTTCTATCAAACTCAAGGATACGCTCGGCCACGAAGTTTCGGTGGCCCTCGGTCGGGTACCGATTGACATGAGCATTTCTCACAACCCGCTGTTCCAGAAAACTGCCGATTATGTGCCTGGTTTTTTGGCTAAAGCTGCCAACACCGTTGCCAACAAGCCGGTCAGTGTAGCCCGGATTTATTTGTCGATGGCCATTTTGTTCGTAATTTCGGTCTTAACCGGCAATATGCTCTACAGCGGCATTCGCAGCGGCATGATCGCCGTCGGCCGTAACCCCTTATCCAAGAAGTCAATTATTAAAAGTTTGATTCAAACGGTCATCGCTGGCTTAATTGTTTTTGTTGCCGGCGTTTTTGCGGTATACTTACTCCTGAAGCTCTAGCGGTATGATCATGCATATGGTGGGTAAATAAAAATGACAATTTGGTGGCTAATACTGATCCTGGCCTGTATAGGTAGTTCGGGTATTGCTTTTATCTGGTTAGCTGTCCGGGCTGGCGGCCGTAAAAAAGGTTCGCTCAATGATGCCGATTCAATCCAGGACGCCGCCGAGCGTGACGTCGAGCATGTCTTTAACGAAGACTTTCGCGAGGAACTCCGTAACCGCGGCCGTCTGCATTTCGAGAAAATTATCGGCGAAAACGCTATGTTCCTGCAGCAGGACTTGCGCTTAACAACTTCGCAGCTCAATGAATATATGAAAACCGAGATTACCTCTAAGCTCAAAGAGGAATTCAGCAAGTATGAGCAGTCAATTATGGATGCTAAAACGCTGGCCGTCGAATCCATCCAGAAAACCAACGACGCCATTGATGAGCAGCGTCAACAGATCAGCAAGCAAGTCGAACAAGAGATTTTGGCTGAAAAAGCCCAAGCCTTGCAGCATTTCCAGTCCAACATGGCCGATATTGTTAATCACTACGTTTTAGCGGCTATTGGTAACCAGATTGATCTGAGCGATCAGCTGGAATACATTTTGGGCGACCTGGAAACCAATAAGCAGGCAATTGTTGAGGATATTAAAAGTGGCGCCTAAAGCTACGGCTCCGTCTCGGGTCATGACCGGTCTCCCCACGCAGGTGACCAGTCCGGTGGATGTCGGCCGCCTGATGCGCGAACTGGAAATGATTGATAACAGCTTACTGCAACTTGGCATGCGGGCCGGTGGCGAGGCAATCAGCCTGCCGAAAATCAGCCACCTCATGGAACAGACCGTCGAACTCAATAAATTGAACTTGCTGCAAGAAGACGATCGCCAATTATTGGCGCAATTCCTGGCAGCTATCAAAAAAGAATCGCCAATTGTGCACATGAGTTTCAGTGCTGATCCGGCTCCAGCATTTATAGAGAAGTTAATCGTTTGGTTGCGCACCGAAATCCACCCGGTAATTTTGCTAACGGTCGGTTTACAGCCAACTATCGGTGCCGGCTGCATACTGCGTACCACCAACAAATATTTTGACTTTTCGCTGCGTCAGGATTTCCAAAAGAAGCGCAAATTACTGCAGGAAAGTCTGATACCACCAACGCCGCAAGTCGTTCCGGTTCCGGCTAGTGCGCCGGCGGCGGTCACCGCGACCGAAACGGCCCCTGCGGCTGAAGTCGTGGCAACTTCAGGAGTGACGGCATGAGTACCGGCGGCAACAAGCATTTTGACCGCTTAGTCGAAAGCGGCAAACCGGTCGGCGAAGTAATTGCCGTTGAGAAGTTCCTGGTGAAAGTCCGCGGTCTGCAACCCTGCGCGGTGCACGCCTTGATTATGTTTGACGATGGCACCAAGGGTTTTGTGCATCAGGTTCAGATTGACCACGTGGTGGTGCTGCACTTAGGCACCGAAAGCGTGACCGTGGGCATGATGGCCGTTTTACAGCACCAGGAACTAGTCAGCAAGGTCGGCAAAGATTTTGTCGGTCGGGTGATTTCGGTGACTGGTGAACCGCTGGACGGGAAGGGTCCGATTGCCGCTGATGGCGTGTGGCCGGTGTTTAACACCGCTCCGTCGCTGTATCAGCGCCGCTTAGTTGAAGACCAGCTGGAAAGCGGCGTCTCGGCGATTGACGCGCTGTTCCCGATGGTTCGCGGCCAGCGCATGGCCTTGCTCGGTGACAGCAAATCCGGCAAGAGCACACTGGTTACGCAATTGACCATCAACCAAAAAAACACCGATCAGATTGTAGTGTATTGCCTGATTGCCAAACGTCGCAGTGACGTTGACACCTTGTTGACCAGGCTGCAGGAAAACGGCGGCATGGAGAAAGCCATCGTGGTGGTCTCGACGATGTTTGAATCACTGATTATGAGTTATATCGCGCCCTATGTAGCCTGCGCCCTGGCTGAATATTTATGGCAAAACTGCGACCAGGACACCATTATTATTTACGACGACTTGACTAGTCATGCCCACGCTTACCGCGAAGTGGCCCTGATGACTGGTGTTAGCCCCGGTCGAGATTCCTACCCCGGTGACATGTTCTATGCTCATTCCAGCTTGCTGGAACGGGCCGGACGGCTGGATAGAAGCGGCAAATGTCTAACCTGCATTCCGGTGGTTCATGCCGCTAACGGCGATATCACCGCTTATTTGCCAACCAACATCATGTCGATCACTGACGGTCAGTGGATTCTCGATATGCAAACTTTTCGCTCCGGCATTCGTCCGGCTGTCAGCATGGGTCTCAGCGTTACCCGTGCCGGTGGTGTCGGTCACAATAAGCGCCAAAAGGCGCTGGCAGCCCAGACCTTGAAGATCCTGGCTGATTATCGTCAGGCTGAGGAGTTCTCGCACTTTGGTTCGGAGCTGGCCGCTGAAGCAAAGCGGGCCCTGGCAACCGGCAAACGAATTTTTGAAATTCTGACCCAGAGTCCTTCGGATACTTTCTCGTTAATGGCCCAGCAATTGATGTTTGATTTGGTGCTCAATTTGCCGGACGGCGAAGAACTCAATCTTCAGGAACTGAAAGCCAGCTCCAATGAATTTGCCGCCCAAGTAACCGGCGACGATGTCTACGAGAGTGTCCGCGACAAACTAAAGACCAAGTGTCTGGTGGAAGTTAAAACCGCCGCTATTCCAAAACCGGCGCCGGAAGCCGGCGCATCTGATACTCCCGCTGAACCGGCGGCTGACTCCTCCGATGGCCCTAAAGAAGAGCCAAAAAAGGAAGAAGACGAGAAAGACAGCGATAAGGATAAGGACAAAGACGACAAGAAAAAATCCGATAAGAAAGCCAAGGAACTGGAAGGGGCTAAAACATGAAACGCCCCAATGATATTGCCCGCGAGGAAGTCTCAATGGCCACCCTCGTTGAGCTAACCAGCGTTTTCGAAGGCATTGCCAGCATGCGCATTGCTCAGATTAAAAACCAGGTGCTGCAGTCCACTAAATTTTTCGATGAATTATGGAAAATTTATTCGCAGTTGCGCGTTGACAGCCTGTTTAGTTTTGGCCGCGATAAGGCGCAGCAAGATGTACTGGATCAAGAGCTGTACATTATTATTACCGCCGAAGGTGGTTTTAGCGGTGACATCGA
>CAYZSM010000013.1:0-8522 GCA_964481105.1 uncultured Candidatus Saccharibacteria bacterium
CTAACTACCCTCACCCCCGACCAAGCCAAATACCTATGCGTCCCAGCCGCCGGCCCGCTCAAGCCAGACCACTATCGCTACTAGATCTGGCCGAAAGACAGGCGAATGTGGTTGCCGATATTTATATAGTCAGCATCAGTGAGCTCCGGTTCGTCACTGTTCTTGCGCTTCTTGAGCACTGATTCAATCTCTTTTCTGTATAACAAAGCGCGGAGCTTTTCTACCATCGGAGGATGATCCGGATTTCCGGCTTCTCCAGCTTCTTTGAAGGCATAACGAATACGTTCAGTCGGCTTCCGAATAGCTAGCTCTTCAGCAACTTCCTGTTCAGTAAGCTCTCCCTTAACCTGCTTACGCTGTAACTCTACCCTAGTTGCCAGGTCATCGCTCACTACTTCTTCCTTGGGCTGAATAGCGGCGGCATAAAATCGCTGACCTAAGCGATAGTTTACGGCTTGACGGCGTAATTTGTGGCCATCAGGGGTATCCTCAAACGCGTTACCCTGTCCGCTTACACGCTGCGCCATCAAATCTTTGATAATCCAGCTAAGACTCGCTTCTTGAGGCGCTACTTCAATACCCAAACGGTGCAGGTCACTAATATAGTCAGCTTGTAACTTTTCCACAACCGCATGGAACTTATCAAAACCAACTTCGTCCATGGTTGTAACCACCGCTTCGGCTATTTTTTCATTTTGTGGATCGGACTTGAGCTGCTTGACTTTCTCATCTATGGCCGCGCGCGCTTCATCATCAACCGCGACGGACAGTACGTTGCCTTCGGCGTCCGTGATGTATTTTTTATCCAGTTCCGGGTATGCCAGCAATTCGTAAGCGTCTTTCAGATCAATATCGGTAGTTTGGGCTTCGGGTTCCACAAAATTCCCTTCGGCGTCAAAGCTAAACTCCCTGCCGTACCACGGTTTCGGTTTTGGCGTTTTTTTGGTCTCGTCCCATTCCGACCACGCCTTTTGCTCTTCCCATTGTTCGCGCAAATAAGGATCCTCTGGAGGTGTTTCCGAGGATTTTATTGGTTCTAGTTTGGGGAGTTCCCAATGTAAATCAAGCTCGGGAGCTTTCGGGTAAAGTTTATCTCGAGAACCGAAATGTTTTTGCAGTTCGGCCATCGTAAAGAATTCTCGCTGAATCGTACTGTCGTTTTCGCCGGAAGTGCGTACCTCAAAAAGCCGTTCGGGGTAATCACGCCCCAGCATCTTATCTTGCCTAATAACGACGGAGTCACCAATTACTTGTTTTTTCTTGCCTTTCTCGTCTTTCCAAGACAGGCCTTTCCAGTTTTCCAATCCGTATTCAACCTGTTCGGTGATTATTTGATCAAAGGAAACTTTACCTTCGTCGGTTAGTTTGACATGGATTGATTCCTTGGGGATCGGTTGCTCATGGATTGATGGAGCGGGCTTCTCTCCCCATTTCACATCAGTGATTTCAATAGGTTTGATAAAAGTGGTGTATGCGCCTTCGGCGGCTCGTTCCCATTTGCTTTTCTTCCGAAAACTCAAGGCAAAACGATCAACCTCTTCGTATTCTTTGGTTTTTTTATGCTTGCCGGCCCAGGTTTCGCCTCGATCTACAGGCCGACGTTCCTTGCCCTCATATTCTTGAATGTCTATGAGGTTATCGTTTTCATCGTAGACGTTAACGGTTCGGCGCTCAATAGTTTGCTTTGTTGTTATGTACTTGTCTCTGTATTCAACTCGCTCCCAGACTCTTCCGACAGGTATTGGGCCGCCACCAGCTGCATCGGGGCGCTTAACGACGCGCGGCAATCGAGTGTGCTTTGGCGCACTGCGTTCCCTTTGAATGGTTTCGTAGCTGCTGACCACGTGACGGTGGCCCTCGGCGTCTTTCCACTCCAATCCCACCATATCGGGACGACCTCGTTCAGCGGCGTCTTTTTGGAGTTGAGGAAAGATATCTTTGCCCGGTTCGAGTTCCACATTGGCGCTTCGCTCAGGAGCTTGATTTGGATTACGGTGAGCCAACTCGGGCGGCAAGGCTACCTCGGGAGGTGTGTATCCCACTTCGGCGGCTGGGGCTGGTTCTACGACTGGTGTTTGTATTCTTTCTGTCATGAGGACAACTTTCGAAGGCTGTTCTCATTATATAGGATAATTTTGTTTTTGTCAAGAAGCTGTTTAAGTTCCTCCTCCACCGCCTCCAGCGCCACCTGCTCCAGGCGCGCCACCTGGTGCGCCACCGCCCTCGTCGTGCGGCAAAGCCGACTGATCGTCTATCCTGGCTGCTCGCCCCTGCATCCGACTGAGGTCTTCGTCGGTGAAACCAGATTGCCTGGCGACTCCTATCCAGGCCTTGCGCTGTCCAGCGTCGTTATAGGGGTTTTGAATGCCTTGGACAATGGAATCACGCACGGTGCGCTGATCATCGGCATTCCCGGTACCGCCGTTAGCAATGTATACAAGGGTGCCGTGAGCGGCTGTGACGGCTTCGGCTTTGGCACCTGACCAATCCGAGCCTTTGGCGCTCAGTACCGAGCCGACAGCAGTATCGCTCATGAAGTTATCTTGAGAGTAAGCTGATTCGTATTTGCCGGACTTGGGATTGAGGATGATGCCGTGACCATCACGAAGATCAGGGCGATTTCTAGCGCCGACGCGCATGGCGGTCTTCAAGGTACGCTGGGCGACCCCTCCACCTTGTCTCTCGCCAATGGAATTAACTGCTTCGGCTAGAGCCTCCGGCTCAGCGCGGCCAGCTGCTGCCAAGCCGAGCGTCCCTGCTACCTGGGCATCGGCATAAGCCATCTCTGGATCACTCTTTACGGTAGCCAGGTAGCCAGCATGCCTTTCTAGGTCATCACCGCCGAGGCGCTCTTTATCATTGGTGCTGGACTGCATGATATGCGCCATTTTCTGGAAATCTTTGAGGCTGCGGGGAGCAAGTATCTGGCCAGTTTTTTTATCTACGAAGCCGGCCTCCCCCATTGCTTGGGCAATACTGACCCCGGTGTCATTACCGTCAGCATCGGCGACATTACCTTTAAAGTTTTGATGCTGCCCGGCCAAAGCCCGGTAGGCTTCGTAGTGCATGCCGCCGTTTTCCTCAATGTGCTGGTAGGCTTTGGTGCTCTGGGCGATGGAGGCATTGTCCAGCTCATCCTGCAGTTTGGCAGAGCCTTTTTTGAAGCCCCATGCACCACCTAATTGTTTGCCGGCAATTTTACGTGGCTTGCCGAGTCGGTACGGCAGCAGCTCGTCTTGGTCAAAGGCATTCAAGGCGGCACGATTGGCTATATGGCCAATGCTCATCCAATCTTTGCTGCCGAAGCGGCCAAAGTTTCTATCCCAGCGCTGGCCGGCGCGGGCGGCTTTGAGATTTTTCTTGGCTTGGTTGCCGCGGTATTGCTTGAGGAAGCCGTTGGCACCCCGGCTGCGTTGCTGCAAGGCGCCGGCGACTTGGCCGAGGGCGCCGCTGAAGCGGATGACGGCCGGGCCAATTAGCAGGTAGGGTATGAAATAAGCTGAAAAACCGACTAGCTGCTGGACAGCCCCGGAAGTATTTTTCCCGGTGGTTGGATCGGTGTCGGTAGCGCCAGAAACGACTGCGAAAACCCGACCAATAGCAATAATCGCCGAAATCAAAGCAAAAGCTAGTAGCGCCTTACTAAATATATCCCACCACTGCTTGAAAACGCGCTGAGTGTTGGGCAATATATAGCATGCCAGGGCGATCGGCGCGGCAATGACCATCACGATGATAATTAGTTCTCGCAGGATCAGCACAATAAAGCCGATGAGCGCGGCAATAGCTGCGACGCCTAAGAAGCTGATCAGACCCATGAAGCCCAAAAGGGTCAGACCGCCCAGCTCTACCAGGCTGGCGATACCGCCGGCACCACCACCGAGGATCGGACTGTTAAAGTTTTTAAACGGCTCATATATGATAAAGCGCACGCCGTAGCCAAGGTCATTACTGAATTGCACCAGGAATTGCATCAGCGGCCAGGAAACAGTAATGGCGACAGCCACCACCAGCAAGCGGGGCAGCACTTTGCGCACCGTGTAGGCGTCGAGAATTTCCATACCCAGGGCTTGGGCCATGAGCATGCCAATACCGGAGATAACCATCAGGCCGAGCGCCAGATTGCGAACGCTGGCCCAAGCACCTTTGAAGGCCTCGCAGCCTTTGCGGTGAGCAGCAGATGTATTTTTATCGCAAAAAATCTGGTTCGGATCGGTAGTGTCGCCGTCCGAGCCGACTGTCAGCTGGCTGTTTATAAAACCGTCTATGGTTTTGACACCAATGATTAGGCCGTCAATGACCGGGCAAACAATCCATTTCAGGGGGCTATCGACTTTTAATTTACAGTCAACGGTTGGCTGGGTCGAAGTGTTAGCAGCAGCATGAGCAGTATATGGTAGAATTGCCGAACTAAAGGCCACAAATATAAACACCAGGAGCGGTAATATGTAAAAAAGTCGGTGTTTGGTTTTCATCACAGGTCTTAGTTTTACTGATACTATAGCACAAATAGCACAAGCGCTATGCTAAAATCCAAGTGGATTAAAAATTTTCTGTTTGCAAAAGGTCGCCGGCGCGGCTACTATAAAATAAGCACTAGCCTAAAACAAAACTAAATATGACCAGCAACATCTTTTATCATCCTGCCACACACCGGTCCAATCGGATTGTTATGCTTGCGTTGGCTACACTGATTTGTTTAGCTGCCAGTTTACTGGTGAAAGCACCGGCTAGCGCCGTCATTCCGGATATCGCCGGTACCCCGCACGCTCAGCTCCAGGCTTTTTGCCTGACGAAGCTGCCGGCGGCCTTTAAGGCACAGGCTTGCGACCCCTCAGTAGCTGCTAATTTTTTGGTGGATGCTGTGAACGTTGCTACCTGGGATCCAACGTGTATTGCGGCTGACGGTGCTACAACCAATGCCAAGACTGCTTGCATTGAGGCCGCCGCTGAGGCGTTTATTGCCGATGCCGCCTCACCGGCGCCCTCCAGCCTGGCCGCTTTTCGAACAGCATTATCGAGAATATTGGATAGAAGAGTAACTACTCTAGGCGGGTCCGCTAGTCGCACGACGGCTGAGCCTAGTTCCCTAACTGGCGCGGCTCCGACTGTAGCTGGTTGTGCTACCGCTCCAGGTGGTTGTCCTTCGGGAGCCGGAACAACTTGTGGCGGACAGCCCTGTGAAGTTCCTGATTCACCGGATCCGGCAGCCTGCGCTACACAGCCGACATTATCAGGCTGCTCCGGCAATGCACAAGCTGATTGCTCTAAAAACAATTGTGATTTTGTCTTGAAGTACCTGAATCCGGCTATCAATCTCTTTACCATAGTCTTTGGTGTGCTGGTGGCTATTTCCCTGATTCTTGCCGGCATCCAGTATGCATCCTCATCCGGCGAACCGCAAAAAGCCGCCGCCGCCAAAAGCCGTATTTCCAAAACCATCATGGCTTTCGTGGCCTATGCCTTTTTGTATGTTTTCGCCGACTTCTTAATACCCGGTGGAGCCTTCAAGTAAGTTAGCCATGGTGCGTGTAATGACTCAAATGCATACCAAGCTCAAGTTACTCGCTTTGTTAATTGCTTTGTTGGCGCTGTTTTCAGGTAGCGGCATGGTTGCAAGTGCCCCAGCCTCCGCTCTGTCGCTACCAACTCATTCAGTGACAGCCGCTGCTTTTGCTACCTGTCAGCAGGAGTTTTTTGGGCTTGATCCTTGGTACAAGTACATGCAAAAGGAATTTGATCCCGGCACCTGCGATGTCAAATGCTTTAACATTTTTCCAATGCCCCAAGCGAACGACTGTGATCAAACACGGAGTGACATACCGGGCATCCTGCTCGTTGTTGTCGATGATCTATTAAGGGTCGCTGCCTTGATAGCAGTCGGTTTCGTGCTGGTCGGCTCGTTCAAATTTGTCACCAGCCGGGGTAGTCCCGACAAAGCCGCCCAGGCCCAGAGTACTATTATTGACGCGCTGATCGGCCTAGTAATTGCCATGAGCGCGGTTGGTTTCATCGCTTTTGTGGGGGGTAAACTGGTATAGCTTATGAGGGGAATTATGAACATCACGCGGGGCATTGTCTTGGTAGCGGTCTTACAACTGGCGCTAGTCGGCGCGCTTGTTTGGGCGTCACCGGCTATGGTCCAAGCTCAGGCTGACCCCGCTAGCAGTTTCGCGACCACCCCTGTGGCTCCTGGCGCCTTGCCCCAGCTCACACCGAATAGCTCCAATATCCGCAATATTTTGTCAATCGTCTTCGGTATTATTGGTTCGCTGGCGGTTCTGATGATGGTTATTTCCGGACTGAAATATATTACCTCAGCCGGTGATGCTCAAAAAATTAGCGAAGCTAAAAATTCCATTCTGTATGCCCTGATTGGTCTGATCACGGCAATCTTGGCGGAAGCTATCGTTGCCTACGTGATCAAGAGGACACCGTGATCCGCCGGTTACTTCCAGTTTTGCTACTGACTTGTTGCCTGTTCGCCATTCCCCTAACCGCCAGCGCCTTCGATCCCTTTCCTAAGGGTCCTGAACTAATTGATTGCAGCGGCACCGAGGCTAACACGGCTATTTGCGCCACGCCGGAGGCCGATCCTTCCGGGCCGAACGGCATTATCATTAGTGTCGCGCATATTGTGACTTTCGTTGCTGGGGCGTTGGCCGTCATTCTGATTGTGTACGGTGCCATAAAGTACGTTACCGCCAATGGTGATGCCGGGGGTATCAAATCCGCCAAGCACACCGTTGTTTATTCGCTGGTCGGCCTGGCTGTTATTATCCTGGCTCAGACCATCATTAATTACGTCATATTAAGGCTATAAAGGAGTAAATAAACATGAAACGCGCCCTACTCAACATTGTATTAATCCTCGCTTTCACCTTGGCCCCGGCTGGATTGCTCGGCGGTCGAGCTCTGGCAGCCTGCCCAGGCGGCAATACCGCCAAAGGGCAAGTGCTGCAAGGAGTTAACGAAACCGGCTCAGCCTGCAGCGACGCGGGTGTGGAGAGCACGTTTGGCGTAATCGTCAACATTATGAGTGTTGTATTAGGCGCTGTAGCGGTCATCATGGTCATTGTCGCCGGCTTTAAGTATGTCACCTCCGGCGGTGACGCCGGTAAAGTTAGTTCGGCTAAGAGCACGCTAATATATGCTTTAGTCGGTATAGCCGTGGCTGTCCTGGCCCAGCTGTTGATTCATATTGTTGTTGGCCAAGCGAGCGAAGCGGCCGCTAAGCCCTAGGTACTGTTCATGAGCAGCGTCAACTTATGCACAAGCATTACGCTTGCTTCGGAGTAAGCGTTGTAGTATAAAGTAGATTAAAGAGTAAACATAATGAAAGGTCTTCTCTCATGATCCAGAAAATTAAACTGTATATGTTGGTGTTCGCATCAACAATTATGATGAGCGTTCCAGCATTGGTGCCGGCGACCGCTTCGGCTGGCTGTAGTAACATCGGTAACCAGCTTGTGATTGGAGAGAACATTGCTGCCGGCAGCAATGAAGTAACCTGTGCCGCTACAAATACTAACGGTGGTGATTTGGCTAAAATCGCGTCTACCCTCGTTAACATATTCTCTATCATCGTCGGCGCTGTAGCCGTCATCATGATCATCTACGGCGGTTTCCGCTACATCACCTCCGGTGGTGACAGTGGCAAGGTCGGCAATGCCAAGAACACCCTACTGTATGCCATTGTTGGTCTACTGATTGTGGTATTCGCGCAGCTGATCATCCACTTTGTGGTCGGTCAGTCCAGTACGATTGCTCAGTAGTTCTCAAGCTTACTGTAATATAAAACTCCCTCTTGCCGAGGGAGTTTTATATTACAGTTATAGGTTTTTGCGCTTGGCGCTTAAGCTATAGGACCTGGATCTTTTTGACGGTGTCCTGCTGGACTTTGCCAAAGCTGATCGTCAGGACGCCGTCTTTAAGGACAGCCTCAATCTCTTCTTCCTTAACGGGAACCGGTAATGCAATAGTGCGGGAAAATTCACCCCAGTAGCATTCTTGTAAAAAGTAGTTTTCAACGCCTTCTTCTGAACCGGAACTGAGCGTACCGCGAACAGTTAATTGATTATCTGAAATACTGACATCAAGGTCGTTCTTGTTAACACCGGCCGTCCGGGCTTTAACTACTAGTTTTTCACGGGTTTCGTACACGTCAACAGCTAGCTGACCCGGTACGTTTTCATCTTCATCCCATTCATCGTCGGCTGCCGGTGCACTGGCTGGCTGAGCAGGCTCTGGCGCGAGGGCAGTTTCGTCACCTAAAAAGGCAGCGGTTAGTTCATCTTCTTCCAACAACAGATCGTCGTCGCGATTGCGTCGCGCCATAGCGTGGTACCCTCCAGTTAATTATTTTGCGTTCACCTCTTGCTTGCCCGCCTTAGCGGGAACAGAGATTAAAATTCTTGCATTTTTGTCTTAGTAGCAGTATAGCTTAGGTTATAAAGAGTACGCAACGCTCCCTACACTTATTTACAACACATTAAACACAACGGCAATGATTATGAGAATTC